>CALVAL010000019.1 GCA_944325535.1 Candidatus Gastranaerophilales bacterium | reverse complement strand
GCATTGTCAGGAATTATTACTTTTTTTCTTTTTAAATTATCTTTTGTCTCAAAGTATTTTTTTATTATTATCATTCCAGTAAGTTCACCATGCGCACCTGCTGCAGGTTGTAGCGTGATAGCATCCATTCCTGTTATATTTTTTAGAGCTTCTTGTAAATTATACATAAGTTCTAAAGCGCCTTGAGAATCTAAATCATCCTGTAAAGGATGTAAGTTCGCAAAACCCTCTAGCGAAGCGAGCAATTCATTGACTTTTGGATTATATTTCATAGTACAAGACCCTAACGGATAAAACCCTTTTTCGACACAAAAGTTCCTATCGCTAAGCTCTTTATAATGTCTCATAACCTCTAATTCACTAAGTTGAGGAAGTCCTATATCTTCTTCGCGTAAAAATTCAGCCGGAAGAAAATCTCCTAACTTTTCTCCACCTATATTTTCTCCAAAACTGATACCATCTACCCCATTACTTTTTTCAAATATCGTTTTCATTAATAACTTCCTGTTTGAGTAATTCTTTTTTTATTTTATCTAATGCATTTTGAATAATTCTTGAAATTCTAGATTGTGAAATACCAAATTCTGCTGAAATATCTTTTAGTTTTTTATCATAAAAATATTTAGCCTCTATTAAATCTTGTTCTCTTTGAGACAAATTTTTCATCAATTCACAAATACGATGTTTTAATTCTAAAAGTTCTGCCTTATCCTCAGGAGTTCCAGAATTATCTTTTATAAGTGTTGGATTTTCAGCATCAGCCATTTCTTCAATGGACAAAATTGTCTTATATACGGCATCTTTTATTTTTTCTTGTTCAGCCTCTTGGTTTTTCATTACAGACCACTTATAACGTCTTCTCATTTCGTTTCTAATAGCCCATTTTATAGCTTTAGAAAGATAGGCAGCATTATATAAATCTTTGTTTTTAGAATTTGAAACTAAATAATAAACTGTATAGTTCGCAAGACTCAAAACCTCTGTAAACTCGATTAGACCAAGGTTAGAAAACTTTTTATATTCTACTTTTGATATAGTTTCTATTAAATCTTTATATTGAGAAAGATTAGCCCGATATTCTCTCTCTTTGTTTATTGTTTCTAAATCTTTCATATATTTATAATATAACAGAAAATATTGTATAATTGCAAGGTAAATATAAAATTTACAATCAGTTGAAACTATGCTAAAATAATATAAAAGAAGAGGGTGTTATATGAGTAAAAAAATAAATTATATAAAATCGTTTACACTTGTTATGTTAAGTGCATTTATGCTTACAACAAGTACATCATATTTTGAAAAAGTATCTGCTCAACCAGCAGCGACACAAACTAAGCCTGCAAATACAGCGACAACAGTACAGGTATTTCAAGTTGCCCCTCTTACTGTTGTTAATTCACCAAGTTCTTATTTGAATAAAATAGTTCTTATGAAGGCAAAGTTTGATAAATTTTCGACTTTGGGATTAGATTACAAACCAGCTCTTAGATCGTCAGATGACTATATTTCGTTTTTAATAAAGCGCGATGACACGGCTCATGATATCCCATTGTCAGAAATGAAGTTATTTTTAAAAAGAGATGTTGCTGAAAAATTTATTGACCTAAAAACAGATGATGAAATTGAGATTAAAGGTAAAGTATTTTCCGATGCATTAGGAGATACTTGGATAGATGTGAGTGAGCTTAAGATTTTGAAAAAAGCCCCTGAAAACAAATCTGATGGAGTTAAGTAATTATGCCAAATAATACAGAGAATAAAAAGGATAAGACAAAGGATAAAGAAAAGAATAAAGTTTTTCTTACAATACATGGACACTTTTATCAACCTCCAAGAGAAAATCCTTGGCTAGAAGCTATCGAGCAACAAGATAGTGCGATGCCATTTCATGATTGGAATGAACGAATAAATTCCGAGTGTTATAATCCTAACTCTGTATCAAAAATTGTAGACTCTAAAAATCAGATACTTGATGTTGTTAATAATTATGAATACATAAGCTATAATTTTGGTCCAACTCTTCTTTCTTGGATGGAAGAATTCGCTCCTCTAGCTTATGAAAGAATTATACGTGCTGATGTTACATCAAGAAAGCTTCATTCAGGCCATGGTAATGCAATAGCACAAGTATATAATCATATGATTATGCCTCTTGCAAATGAAAGAGATAAGCAAACTCAAGTAAAATGGGGTATAAAAGATTTTGAGTATAGATTTGGAAGAAAGCCTGAAGGCATATGGCTAGCTGAAACTGCTGTAGATGATGATACTCTAAGAGTTCTTGTAGAAAATGATATTAAATTCACAATTTTATCTCCATATCAAGCTCAAAAAATAAGAAAAGAAGGTGAAAAGACTTGGCAAGATGTAAGCTGGGGTAATATTGATCCTGCAAGATCTTATAGATACTATATAAAATCAGCTCCAGGAAAGTATATAGATTTATTTTTCTATGATGGTGCTATTTCAAGATCTGTAGCATTTGATGAGTTATTAAAAGATGGTGTTAAATTTGTTAATAGATTAAAAGACGGTGTTTCTACATCTAGAAATTATAATCAGCTTGTTCATATAGCAACAGATGGTGAAAGCTATGGTCACCATACAAAATTTGGTGATATGGCTTTAGCATATGCTTTAAAAATAAAAGTTAAAGATGCTGGTTTTACAATCACAAACTATGCTGAGTATTTAGAAAAGTATCGTAGTGATTGGGAAGTCGAAATAAAGCCTGTATCATCTTGGAGTTGTTCTCATGGAGTAGGCAGATGGAGCGAGGATTGTGGTTGTTCTACAGGAGGACATCCCGGATGGAACCAGAAATGGAGAAAACCTCTAAGGCAGGCTCTTGATTATTTAAGAGATGAAATGATTACACTTTGTCAAAAACAAGCAAAAAAATATTTTAAAAATCCTCATGACGCTAGAGATAACTATATAAGTGTTATCCTAGATAGAAGTGATATAAGTGTTAAAAATTTCCAAGAAGAATATTTTCTTCCTGATTTAGATGATGAACAAAAAATCCGTGCAATGGAATTACTGGAAATTCAACGTCAAGCAATGTTAATGTATACAAGCTGTGGTTGGTTTTTCTCAGAAATATCAGGAATAGAGACTGTTCAAATAATGAAATATGCTGCAAGAGTAATGCAGCTTGCAAAATCTTTTATCAAAAAAGATCTAGAAACTCCATTTTTAGAAATACTAAAAGAGGCAAAAAGTAATATTCCAGAATTTGGAACCGGTAAGGATGTTTTTGAAAGATTTGTAAAACCATCAGTTGTTACATCAAAGCAGTTAGTAAGTCTTTGGGCAATTACATCTTTATATCGTGATATTGAGGATGAAGAAAACGTCTATTGCTATAAAATAAAAAAACATTCTTATAAGAAAGTAACTAAAGGAAATTCAAAACTTGTAATAGGCCATATTGAAGTTGAATCCAAAATTACTTTAGAGAAAGCAAATATGATATTTGCATTATTACAATTCTCTGATGGGGATTTCCATTGTGCTATTAAAGAATACTCAGAATCATATGAAGATATTCAAAAAGAACTTGTAAGAACGTATTTAGTAGCTCCACTTACAGAAATTATTAGAAAAATTGATGATTTATTTGGAACTGAGTACTTTACTCTAAAAGACATATTTATCGAAGAAAGAAGAAAAATTCTTGAGACTATGCTTAAAGGTAAACTACAATTATTTGCAAGTACTTATGAGTCTATGTACAATGAAGGAAAAGGTTCTATTTACCAAATGCAAGCTCTTGGACTTCAGGTTCCAGAAGAATTTAAGATCTCTGCTCGATATGTTCTTGCGAAACAGTTTAATGGACTTTTTGCTGATACAAGAGGTTTTTTAGATAATGAAATTATTCAGCAGGCATGTGATATAAATTTTGAAGCTAAAAAAATTGGTATTGAAATTGACAAGACTCCAACGTCTAAAATTTTCAGTAAAAAAATAGCTCAAAATATCAATAGATTGTCATATGCTCTAGATTTGCAGCAGGTAGAAGCAACGTTAGAATTATTAAATAGTATTGCAAAGCTTGAAATAAAAGTTGATATTGCAGAAGCTCAAAGTTATTATTTTTCAAAAATAGTTACAAACATCACTGAACTTATAAGAAAAATTTCTTGCCAAGCAGATAGAGATTTATTGATTATGCTATTTGAAATTGGTGAAGATTTAAATATTAATATGGATTATTACAAGCAAATGTTTAATAAAGCTTTGATGATGAGTAAATAAAAAAAAAGACCTCTTTAGAGGTCTTTTTTTTTTATTTCTAATTATATTGTTAAAGTATCATTTGGATGAATCAAAACAGTGTAGTTATCTTTTTCATATTGCAAATTTGATGCTTCCATTATTTTATCTCTTCTTCTAGCTATTTGAATGTCAGAAGGGTTTTCAATTCCTTCTTCTATTAATTCTTGTTTTGCAATTTTCCAAACATTATCATTTTTGTTTACAATATATTTATTATCAGGTAGTGTTTGTTGATTTATAGCTGTTGTATCAGGACTTTGAGCACTATTTGTTGGCGTATTTACAGCTTCGCTATTAGTAGAATTTTGAGTATTTACATTAGGTTTTGTAGCTTGTGTCTGAACTTTATTCTCAGTATTATTTGTTTTATCGTATAGAGCTTTAATACCTTTGAAAAGAATTACTGCAAGTCCGATTCCAACTCCCCATTTAGCATATTTAAGAAACTTTTTACCAAAACTACTCAAGTTTTTAATAGCTGAGTTTGTTTTCGTTATATTATTGGTAACTTGTGGTGAAGCCGTATTGGCGGCTTCAGTAAGCTGCGCCGCTGCACGCTTAGAATTGTTTTCAATAATTTCTGCAGCTCTTCTTTCTGCTTCTACAACTCCTGATACAGGAGCTTTTTGGTATGTTGTACCATATGCTTTAGAATATTTTTCCCAACTAGGTGCTTTTTTAAATTTATTAAAGTTTGCTTCCATTTCAGAAAACTTTTTGCGTTGCTCACTAGTACCATTTGACATTACATATTCTCTAATAGCATCAAGATCTCCTTGCTTTTTTATATTGCCATTTAGTGCGTAATCAATAAAGCTTTGTACTTCTTTGGTAGAAGCTTGAGCTGTTTGAGCAGCCTTTTGGGCAGCTTTCTCTTTTGGTACCATAATGTCAGCTAATGTTTTCTTTGGTGGTGTAGTTGACTTACGATTTTTTGTAGCATAATTTTTTTTGTTTCCTTGAATAGATGAAACTCCCTTTTTTAATCCTCCAATAATTTCCTATTGTTTTATCCCCTTATGTCTATATAAAGTTTTTTTAGTTTTTAAAATTGCTTTTTTATTAAGATTTGTAAAGAATATTTAACATATTAAATTTTTATAAAAATTTAGCTATTTGGCAAAATTTTATACTATACTTGACTAGTAGATTATTTATAGTGGAGAAAGAGAATGACAAATACAGTTTTAGAAAAAACAAATTTAATACATCCTTCTGCTGTTATACACCCTTCTGCAGAAATAGGTGAAAATGTTAGTATAGGACCAAATGTAGTTATTGGTGAAAATGTTAAAATAGGTAACGGGACTAGAATTATTGCTAATGCTTATATAGAATATGCTGAGATAGGTGAAAATTGTACAATTTCTCCATTTTCTACTATAGGTTCAGAACCTCAAGATTTAGGATATAAAGGTGAACCTACAAAAGTTATTATCGGTAATGAAACTATAATAAAAGAAAATGTAACAATACATAGAGGTGCTGCTTGTGGTGATTTTACAACAAGAATTGGTAATAAATGTTTGATTATGGTAGGTGCACATGTTGCTCATAATTGCGTACTAGAAGATCAAGTAATTTTAGCAAACCTTGTTACATTAGGTGGTCATGTTCATGTTGGATTTGGAGCCTTCGTTGGAGGAATGAGCGTATTTCATCAAAATATCAGGATTGGTGATATGGCAATTATTAGTGGTTTTTCTGCTTCTCGTCAAGATATCCTTCCTTATTCAAAAGGAGAAGGACGTCCACCGGTTCCTCGTGGGTTGAATGTTATTGCAATGAAAAGACGTGGTGTTTCTCAAGAAGTTAGAACTGCGACTAATGAAGCTTTTAAGCTGTTAATTTCTGAAGAATATAATACTTCACAAGCGATAGAAAAAATAAAAGCAGAAATTCCAATGAATGAATATATAGAAAAAATGATAGAGTTTATACAAACATCAAAAAGAGGTGTTCTTTTAAAGACTCATAAAAGTGGTTATCAATCTTTAGAATAAGAATTTAAAACAAAAAAAGGATAAAGGGTGTTAATAATTGTAATTAATACCCTTTATTTTTTTCTAATAAATTTTATAATAATATTAAGAAATGTAAAGGCACAAAATCTTTTCTATACTAGGACTACAGCCTTTTAAAAATATTTCTAGCAATAAACTTAATTTACCCTCTTGACTTAAAATTCTTATGTGCAATAATATAAATACACACTTTAAGTGTAGCCGAAACACTAAATAGCAAAAATACAATATACCCCAAAATCATATAAACTCCTAGATAATAAACACTAAAAAAGACCATTAGGATGCAGAAAAACAAAACCCACTCGATTCACACACACCGGGTGGTTTTTTTTTAGCTAAATTTTAAAAGATAATATTCTATTTAAATTGTAGTAAAATATAGTTATGTTTTTCGTTTCAATAGGAATATTAATAAGAATTTTATCAAATTCATTTCTTAATGTTTTTCAAAAAGTATTAACTAATCTAGGACAGAGATCTTCTGTTATAAATTTTTATACATATTTAGGTCTTTCAATAATTGGAATATTTTTTATATGTAATATTAATTTTAACTTGGAATTGTTTTGTAATTTTCTTATTATGGGCTGTCTAGGTGCACTAGGAAACTATTTTATAATAAAGGCTTTATCAATTGGAGAGCTCTCCTCGCTAGCCCCTATAAATTCATATAAACCTATTGTAAGTATGATTTTTGGATTCTTTTTGCTTAAAGAAATACCATCTTATGAAGCAATACTAGGTATACTATTTATTATTTTAGGAACATACTTTATATTGGGTATGCAAAAAAATATTAACAAATTTGCTCTATTTTATAGAGTATTAGCTTTAATTTTTTCAGGAACAGAAGCCATTTTTATAAAAAAAATTATTTTATCAGTAGGAATAACAAATTCATTTGTGCTATGGTCAATTTCGGGTTTAATTTTTTCTATATTATTTTTGATTATTTCAAAAAATAGACCTGTTATAAAATCTTATAAGTACCAATTATTATTGATTTTAGCTGTTGGAATTATGCAATATTCAACTAATTTTGTTTTTTCAAAAATAAATGTATCATATGCTTTAGCATTATTTCAGCTTTCAACAATTTTAAGCGTTGTATTAGGTGTTAGTTTATTTAAAGAAACTCGTTTTAAAGAAAAAATACTAGGTTCTTTAATTATGTTATTAGGAGCTATTTTGATTATTTTAAAATAGGCAACAAAAAGAGGTGCATTAAGCACCTCTTTTGTTATTCATTTATAATTTATTTTAAAGATTCTATTAAATCTTTAATAACTCCTTCCTGAGCAGTGATTTCTTCGATTCTTGCATTTGTTTGCTCTACTAATTCTTTTGGAGCGTTTGCAACGAATTTTTCATTTTTCATTCTTCCAAGTAAAGAGTTCTTTTCATTAGTTAGTTTTTCTAATTTCTTTTCTTGGCGCTTAATTTCAGCTTCTAAATCAATTAAATCAGCAAGAGGAACAATCAATTTAGAAGTAGAAACTACTGCAGTTGCAGATTTAGGAGGTATTACATCATCTATAGCAGCATAAGTAATATTATTCACCTTTGCAAGTCTATGGATATAAGCTTCAATTTCTTCAAAGATTTCTTTATCTTGTCCGTTTGCTCTAATTTCAACATCAACAGTTGCAGATGTTGGAATGTTAAAGCTTTGTCTTACGTTTCTTAATGAAGTAATTGTATCAAAAACAACTTTCATTTCATTAGCTTCTTTAGGGAATGAAAATTCTTCTTTGTATACAGGATAATCTGCAATTATTAATGCACTAGGAGCATTTTCTCCTAATCCGATTGATTTAAGAATTTGCCATACAGATTCTGTAATATGAGGCATAATTGGATGTAACATTCTCAATGACATATCAAGAACATATCTTAATACTCTTTGAGTATTAGCTTTTAATTCACTATCTTGTAATTGAATTTTAGCAATCTCAACATACCAATCACAATATTCGCTTCTAAAGAAATCGTATATTGTATGGGCTATTTCACCAATTCGATATTCTTTCATGTTTTGATTTACGATTTTTGCCGTTTCATTTAATTGATTTAAAATCCATTTATCAACAAGAGTTAACTTGCTCATATCAATTGGGTTATTATCAACCCCTTCAAGATTCATAAGAACAAATCTTGAAGCATTCCAAATTTTGTTCGCAAAATTTCTCCCATATTCAAATCTTTCATCTGAAACTTTAATATCTTGTCCACCATATGTACACAATGATGTCATTGTAAATCTAAGCGCATCACAGCCATATTTATCGATAATTTGTACAGGATCAATAGTATTTCCTTTAGACTTAGACATTTTTTGTCCTTTTTCATCTCTTATAAGTCCGTGAATATAAACTTTAGAGAATGGAGCTTTCCCTGTGAATTCTAAGCCCATAGTAATCATTCTTGCTACCCAGAAAAAGATAATATCAAATCCTGTAACAAGGACTGATGTTGGATAGAATTTTTTGAAATCATCTGTTTCAGAGTTAGGGAATCCCATAGTAGAAAATGGCCATAATCCAGAAGAGAACCAAGTATCAAGGCAATCAGAATCTTGTACATAATTTTCAGGATCCGGATTTTCTTTAGCTACTATCATTTCTCCTGTTTCTTTATGGTAATATGCAGGTATTTGATGTCCCCACCAAAGTTGACGAGAAATACACCAATCACGAATATTTTCCATCCAGCCTAAATAATTCTTTTCCCATCTCTCAGGAATGAAAGTTATTCTGCCATCTTTAACAGCAGCAATAGCTTCTTTTGCTAAAGGTCCCATTTTTACGAACCATTGTTCTGATAAAAGCGGTTCAATTGTTGTGCCACAGCGTTGACATTTTCCAACATTATGTTCGTGATCTTTTATTCTTAATAAGAAATTGTTATAGCTTAACATATCAACAATTTTCTTACGTGCTTCATATCTGTCTAAGCCGTGATATTCAGGTGGAACTTCTCCACAAGCTTTCATTTTACCTTCTTCATCAATTACCCAAATTGGACTAAAGTTATGACGTTTTCCAACTTCATAGTCGTTAGGGTCATGTGCCGGGGTAATTTTTACAGCTCCTGTACCGAAAGATTTATCAACATATTCATCAGCTATAACTGGAATTTGTCTTCCAGATAAAGGTATTATAACTTTTTTACCAATTAATTCTGAATATTTTTTATCAGAAGGGTGGACAGCAATCGCAACATCCCCAAACATTGTCTCAGGTCTTGTTGTTGCAACAATAATAGCACCAGCTTCTCCTACAAGAGGATAAGATATTTCCCACATATGTCCTTGTTCTGTTTCATATTCTGTTTCAATATCAGAAATTGCACTTTGACAGCGAGGACACCAGTTTACAATATATGCACCTTTATAAATTAATCCTTTATTATAAAGAGTTACAAAAACTTCTTTTACTGCTTCTGAACAACCTTCATCAAAAGTGAATCTTTCTCTAGATCTATCAAAAGAAGCTCCTAATCTTTTAAACTGATTAAGAATAGCTGATTTATGTTCATTAGCCCACTTCCAAGTTCTTTCTAAGAATTTTTCTCTGCCTAAATCATGGCGAGTAAGTCCTTCTTTTCTTAGCTCTTTTTCAACAACTGCTTGAGTTGCAATTCCAGCGTGGTCTGTTCCTGGAATCCAAAGAGCTTCATATCCGCTCATTCTATGATAACGAGTTAAGATATCTTGCAATGTACCATCTAGAGCGTGTCCCATATGTAATACTCCTGTAACATTTGGAGGTGGTATTACAATTGTGAAAGGAGGCTTTTTAGAGTGAGCATCGGCTTTAAAATATTCGCCATCTTCCCAAAATTTATACATTTTTTCTTCTGTAGATTTTGCATCATAAACTGTAGGTAAATCTTCTATTTTAATCTTTGTTTCTGTCATAATAATCCCTCTTTTGTGTAGTCTAATTAATTATAGAATACCATAAAAATAAAGCTCGTGACTTTTATTAAAAAATTGTTATAATACTTTTATGAAGAAATTTTTGTGTATATTTTTAATGTTATTATTCCAATGCTCTTCTTTTGCAGAAGAATTTACTCTCCAAGCGGGAGTTTCAATTAATGATATTCCAAAAGCTTTTTTTGGAAGTTGGAGAGTAAATGCAAAACTAGAAGATACAAACAGTTATGCTACATTCAAACCTCAAAGTACAGATTTATGGAATCTTTCACGTATCGGGGATAAAGTTACACTTTCAAATCCTTTTAGTGGGGCTAATGCAGAGATATCTGTAAAAACGATAGAAGGGAATTTAATAGTTTTTTCTAAAAAGGCTCCTTATGATAATAAAGTGCTTATTGATACGGTAACTATAAGGCTAAATGATAATTCTTTTACTGGAATAAATGATTTACAACTGGAATCATATTCTTTAGTTGATAAACACTTAATGAAAGTAGAACATGCTAAATATAAAATTTCTGGTGAAAAAATTTCTGGAGAGAGTATATTAAAGCAGTAAATTTCAAAATCCTCCTTTACAATGAGTAGAAAAAATAGTAAAATATACTGGTTATATAAGTATATGAGAGGATTTATAAATGAAATTTTACATGCAAGTGTTGATAGCACTTGGACTAGGGCTTAAAAGAAATTGGCATATTTTTGCAGGGCTGATTCTGGGTGTTCTTGTAGGTATTTGGTTACATAAAGAACCTAATCCTATTATTATGACTACTTTGACTTTTATTGGACAGCTTTTTATAAGACTGATTCAAATGATAGTAATTCCATTAGTTATTTCTGCAATTGTGATAGGTATTACAAGTGTAGGAGATAGTAAACAAATCGGAAAATTAGGTTCAAAAATGATTTTTTACTACGGTATTATTACTGTTATAGCTGTAACAATAGGAGCTTGTTTAGCATTATTGTTTAAGCCTGGTCTTGGTGCTGCACACTATATTAATTTAGATATTGCAACAAATATTCAAGCTCAAGT
This sequence comes from Candidatus Gastranaerophilales bacterium, assembly GCA_944325535.1. GTDB lineage: Bacteria > Cyanobacteriota > Vampirovibrionia > Gastranaerophilales > Gastranaerophilaceae > CAG-196. The sequence continues at coordinate 19,176 of CALVAL010000019.1, read as the reverse complement.
GGCTGCTACAATAGAAGAACAAAGAGGAAATTTATTAAATATATTCTTAGGTTTTGTACCTAAAAACCCTCTAGCATCAATAGCAAGCGGAGATATGGTTCCAATAATAGTTTTTGCATTAATTTTTTCATTAGCACTTGCAAAAGCTGGTGATATAAATCGTCCATTCGTAAGCTTTTTTGAATCTATTTTTGCAGCAACAATGAAAATCACTGATTGGATTATGTGTTTTGCAGCTCCTGGTGTTTTTGCTCTTACTGCAGTTGCTGTATCATCATTTGGTGTTGATATATTTATGAGTATTTCTAAATATTTAGGAGTGCTTGCTTTAGGATTTGCAATCCAATTCTTTGTTGTATATCCAGTATTCCTAAAAATATTTTCAAAAGTTCCAGTTATGATGTTATATGCAGCGATCGCAGAAGCTATGATGGTTGCATTTGGAACAGCAAGTTCTTCAGCTACATTACCGCTAACTATTGCTTGTTGTGAAAAAAGAGGTATTTCTCATAAAGTATCTAGTTTTGTATTACCTTTGGGTGCTACTTTGAATATGGATGGTACAGCTATGTTACAAACAATTGCTGTAATATTCTTGACACAAGCTTATGGGGTTGCACTTACTCCATTTTTAGTTATTCAAATTGCAGTATTAGCTATTATTGCTTCAAGTACTTGTGCAGGAATTCCTGGCGCAGGACTAATTACAATCGCACTTGTATTGAATGGAATGGGACTAAGTCCGGAACAATTAGTAGCTGGTTTTGCATTCTTATTCACAATAGAAAGAATTACAGATATGATGAGAACTCTTTTAAATGTAACCTCAGATGCTGTAGTAGCAGCAGCTATTGCGGATAATGAAAATGAAATTAATTATGATTTATTAAATAATCCTAATGAATATGCAGATATAATAAATTAGATAGATTATGATAAATTTAATATGTAACAAAAAGAGGAATAATCAATTCCTCTTTTTTGTTGGTTGTATAATATAGCTTGGAGGATAGTTATATGGAAAAGAACAATATTGATTGGAGTAACTTAGGGTTCGGTTATATGAAAACCGATTATCGTTATATTGCAAATTATAAAGATGGCAAGTGGGATAGTGGTATTTTATCAACTGATGAAAATATTGTGATGAACGAATGTGCTTGTGTATTACAATATGCTCAAACTTGCTTTGAAGGTATGAAAGCGTATAGAACCGAAAATGGTAAAGTAGTATGCTTCAGACCGGATTTGAATGCAAAAAGAATGGCAGATTCTTGCAAAAGATTGGAAATGCCGGTCTTTCCAGAGGATAGATTTGTCGATGCAGTTGTAGAGACTGTAAAACGAAATATTGACTATGTCCCTCCATATGGATCAGGGGCAACACTTTATATAAGACCTTATATGTTTGGGATAAATCCTGTAATGGGTGTTAAACCTGCAACAGAATATCAGTTTAGGATATTTACATCTCCTGTAGGGCCTTATTTTAAAGGTGGTGCTAAGCCTATTACATTAAGAGTTCCTGATTTTGATAGAGCAGCTCCTTTAGGAACAGGTCATGTTAAGGCGGGGCTAAACTACGCAATGAGTCTTCACGCTATCGTTGATGCTCATAATCAAGGCTACAATGAAAATATGTATTTAGATTCAGCGACGCGAACAAAGGTCGAAGAAACTGGTGGTGCGAATATTATTTTTGTAACAAAAGATAATAAGGTAATTACTCCAAAATCAAATACAATATTACCTTCAATAACAAGACGTTCTTTGATGTATGTAGCTGAACATTATTTGGGCTTAAAAGCCGAGGAAAGAGAAATAAAATTTGAGGAAATAAAAGATTTTGCAGAATGTGCATTATGTGGAACAGCTGCCGTACTTTCTCCTGTTGGAAAAGTTGTAGATCATGGTAAAGAAATTTTATTCCCATCCGGTATGGAAAAAATGGGACCTATTACACAAAAACTTTATGATACCCTTACAGGAATACAGATGGGAAGAATCGAAGCTCCTACAGGTTGGATAAAAGAAATTTGTTAAATAAAACTAAAAAAGCGGTATTTTAAATACCGCTTTTTTAGTTATGCATTAGGATTAAAATCTTTTTTTGCCTCACCTAAATTATAAGTGTTGTAGATATTTGAATATAATTTAGCTGCAGCTTCTGCATTACTTTTTTGTGTATATTTTAATAGTGCATTAAAACCATTTCTATTAATTGTACCGTCTATGTTTTTCATATCAGGCTTACTCGATTTACTTAGCATATCTGCTGCAATAATACTAGAGCTATATTCTGCAATATCAACATTTCCATCTTTATTAATATCTAACGCCGCAGAAGTGAATGTTTCATCTGGTGCAAATTTATTATCCAAATCTTTTATGCTCAGTTCTTTTACTTGTCCTAATTCCTCATATGCTGCACCAAGAACAGCTTGCTTATCAATTTCACCTTTTTGCAATTGTGGCATATAGCGATATTCGAATTCTAAAGGTGGAAGAGCTTTTAAGTATTCATCATTTTCTTTTAAAAATTTATTAAGTTTTTCAGCATTATTATCTGCTGCATTTGGAGACATTCCTAAATCTAAAATCGGAGCTGGGTTTATACTATCTGCAACAATTGGTTTTTCTAAATATGTAAAATAGTTTTCAACGGCGTTTCTACCATATTTAACGGAAGGGTTCGTTACTTTATTATCGTACTTTCCTTTACTGCCATCTATCCTTGCAATACCATTATTCACTTCATACATATAGAATTACCTCCACACAATTATATAAAAACTTAAATATAATAAAAATTGCGTATTTGTAAAAATTTATTTACAAAAAATCATTTTATATATTTTATTTGTTATATAATAAATCTGATAAGGAGCATATCAAGATGACAGAGTATATGTTTATGAATGGGGAATACGTTGATGCAAAAGTAGCATCAATACCAGTAAGAACTCATGCTTTCTTATATGGGACCTCTGTTTTTGAAGGTATAAGAGCTTATTATAATAAAGAAGATAACCAACTTTATGCATTTAGAGTTCAAGAGCACTATGAGAGATTGCTAAGAAGTGCTAAAGTTATGTGGATGAAAACTCCATATTCAATTGATGAGTATTGTAATATAACTAAAAATTTATTAAAAAAGAATGATTACAAAACAGATGTTTATATAAGACCAACTCTTTATAAATCATCACAAAAAGTAGGACCAACATTAACTGATAATGAAGATTCTTTTTTAATATTCACTACTCCATTCGGAGATTATTTTGACTCTGATAGAGGGCTAAAACTTTGTGTATCAAATTGGAGAAGAACTTCTGATAATGCAATTCCTCCAAGAGCAAAAGTCAGTGGAGCTTATGCAAATTCTGCCTTAATAAAAACGGATGCTCATGAAGCAGGTTTTGATGATGCTGTTGTTCTTTCCGAATCTGGACAGGTAACAGAAGGTTCAGCGATGAATATTTTTCTGGTGATAAATGGAGTACTTACAACTTCTAACACAACAGATGATATTTTAGTCGGTGTTACAAGAAATACAATAATAGAACTTGCAAAAGAATTGAATATTCCAGTAAAGGAAAGAGCTATTGATAGAACAGAACTATATTTAGCTGATGAAGTTTTCTGCTGTGGAACAGGTGCACAGATTGTTCCTGTGGAAAGTATTGATCATAGAATGGTCGGAAATGGTAAAATCGGGAAAATAACAAAACAGATTTCTGACTTATATTTTGATGTTGTAAGAGGTAAGGTAGAAAAATTTAGAAATTGGTGCATGCCGATATATGATTAGTTTTTTTGGAAAATGTGTAGAAAATCTATATAAAAGTATCTGTTACATATTAACAGGACGTTCAAGGGTTTCTCATGTTATATCCCAAGCAGCGGCAATAAGTTATGATTCTCTATTAATTTCACTAGTTATAGCTTTTGTATCAGCAGCAGTAATAGCAATTCAAGTATCTAAACAATTTTTAATGTCAGGAGCAGAAGCTTATGTAGGAGGCTCTATTGCTGTTGTTATGATAAGAGAGATTGCACCAGGCTTTGTTGCTTTAGCAATTGGAGCAAGAGCTGGAACAGCAGTCTCTGCTGAAATCGCAAATATGCAGGTCACCTCTCAAGTAGATGCGATAAAAACTCTAAAAGTAGATCCTGTTGGCTATTATTTTGCTCCAAGAATACTAGCCGCTGCTGTTACTGTTCCAATGGTTGTAATTTTGGCTGAACTAGTGGGGATATTGGGTGGACTTATGGTTGCATATGCGACAATAAATTTACATCCATCCAGATATATTAACTCCGTATGGCTTTGGCTAAATGCACGAGATATTTATATCAGTATATTTAAAGGATTTATTTTTGGTATTCTTATAGCTCTTGTTTGTGCAACACAGGGATATGAAACAAAAGGCGGAGCTAAAGATGTTGGAGAATCAACGACTAAGGCGGCTGTTTTAACAACTGTTTATATGCTTATTGCAGATTTTTTGATAAATCTGGTGTTTTATTTGTAGTTAAAAGAAAGGATGTACAAAATGAAAATTCAATCAACCAACAATCAAAACAGTTTTAAAAGTAGTATCAAGTATAATAAAGAATTAAAAAAAGGTTTCGAACTCGCTAAAGATAGCAGTAAGAAACCTTTTTTAAAGGATTTAAATTATGCAAATAATTTCCTTGATAGTATGAAAACGATATTAAAAGACGATGCTGCTAAAAGTATAGAATTTCTATCAAAGGCAGGAACTGAAATTTATGTAAAAACAGAAAAAGGTGAAGAACAAATTTTAAAAACAATATATCCGAATGAAGGATATCAGATTCAACAAGCTGTTAAAAAGTACACTAGTAATAAAGATAGACAAAGTACAAAATATATTGAAGAGTTAAAAGAACAACTAATAAAAGCAATAGAAACTGTAGATAGTCTAAAAGAAAAGTATTCTCAAGCTTTAAGTGGAGAGCTTCTTAAGCTAGAAAAAGAGATAAAAAATCATAATAGTTAAAATTGCTTAAGAATATTTATCATGGTATTATATACTTAAGTTGGGAGTATTGCTTTGATAAATAAAAGAAATGAAAATGAGACTTATAAATTAATTGCACTGTGGCTCAATGAGTACAACAGTGCAATTGATAAATATAAGAAAACTCGTCTAAAAGCTCTTATAGTAACTCAAATGCTTCCTATTATAAAAAAAATTGCAAGAACAATTGCAAGACGTGTCAGTGACCCGGTTGAAGATTTAGTACAAGCAGGTGCAATAGGTCTTTTAAAGGCTATTGATAGCTATTCAGAATCTGTTAGTGAAAATTTTAAAATATATGCCGGCTACCTAATTATTGGGGAAATGAAACATTTTCTTAGAGATAAGCTTAATACGATTAGAGTTCCTAGGCATATTCAAGAGCTCTCTTATCGAATAAATACTTTTACAAGGGGATTAACTACAGAAGAATTAAACGAGCTTACAAGCGATAATGTTGCTGAAGCTTTAAATGTAAGCAAAAGAGAAATTGATTATGCAATGCAAGCAGATCGTAGAAGATCTACGTTATCTTTAGATGAAATATATGCTTCTGAGATGGACAGCTTAGGCTATGAAGAATTGATTTCTGGAGATGATTACAAAGAAAATAGGGAGCTTGAAGATTCTAAAATTATTTTAAAAGATGTCCTTGAAAAACTACCAGAAGAATACAAAGAAATAGTAGATTTATATTATTATAAAGATTTAAATCAGCGTGAAATTGGTGAAAAATTAGGTATGACTCAAATGCAAGTATCAAGAAAGCTGAAAAAGGCTTTTGCGATAATATATAAAATGATTGCAGATGATGCTGATGAGGTATAGAATGGAATTGTACTATTATACATTGTTTTGGATTAGTATAATGGGACTTTGTATGGGAAGTTTTTTTAATGTTGTAATACTTCGTTCTTTAGCAAATGAAAGTATTGTTTTTCCTCCATCAAAATGTCCAAATTGTCAAAATAGGCTATACTGGTGGCATAATATTCCAGTATTATCATATTTATTACTGGGTGGAAAATGTTATTTCTGTAAAAAGAAAATTAGTATTCAATATCCTACTATAGAAATTTTAACAATGATAGCTTATGCAGCTACATTTATAAAATTTGGTTTTGATATAAAAACTTTATTTGTATTAGCTTGGGTCTCAGGGTTTATTATAATGACAGTGACTGATTTGAAAGAAAAGTTAGTTGATTGTAATATTGCAATATTTATCGCTATATTAGGACTTTTCTATAATTTTATAACATTAGGAACATATGGTCTTTTATCTTCTTTTGGAGGCTTAATTTTAGGCGCTCTAGTTTTAGAAATAATAGCTAGAAGTGGATATTTAGTAGCTAAAACTCGTGCTATGGGTGAAGCTGATACATATGTAGCTGGCGCATTAGGTGCTATTGTTGGAGTAAAATACATACTTCCAGTACTTTTATACGCTCTTATAGCGTCAATGATATTTATAGTGCCAATGTTTTTATATAACCAATTAAAATTAAATAATAAAAAAGTTTGTATATTATCAATTCTTTTTATTCTTTCTGCTCTAATTTTTAAGACTTTAGTTCAGAATTATTGGTCACTAGCATTTTTATTTATAACAGGATTATTATTAGCGTTCTCTATTTTAAAGAGCATAAGACAAGAACAGAATCGGAATTATTTACCATATGTTCCAGCTCTTGTTGTAGGAGCTTTATATTTTATTTTTTTTAGTATAAACTTCTAACTATGAGTGTATCGTATCCAAATCAGTATAGAAATTATTGTATTTTTGAGATTGAAAAGAGAAAATCTTTAGCTGAAATTAAGAATTCTTTAGAGAATCCAAAATCTGAAGATGAAGTTTTAGAGGATTTATATACACTAAATTTAATGCTCGATGAAGGTGTCGCAAATGAGAAAGTAGCGTCTCTTTATCCAGTATTATCAAAGTATAACAATACAAAATCGCCAAATGTCCAAACTTTTTTAGCCGGCATTTATAGGAAGATAAAAGTTCCAGATGCTTTTGGCCCTCTTCTAAGTATGCTTATAAAAAATAGCATCAATCCTCCTCAAAATTGCAATTTTGATCCAAATGAAGAAATTGGAGGGGCTATTTTAGACTATTTAGCTTGAAATATTTTATCTTTTGCTAATTCTTCCAAAGTTTTATAAACTAATCTTAAAAAAGACGTATCGCTTTCTTTTTTTATATGATAAATTGACAAGGACTTAGGAGTATATCCTTGAATCTCAACATAATCCTCGGCATCATTGCCCCAGACTGGAGAGACTTTATTTATATTTACATTAAAAGGCTTATCTTTTAGATAATTTTCCATAATACCTTTAGCTTGATTTAGTTGTTCTAAATAAGGTTCTGATATTTTTTGAGAAATTTTTACATGCTCTATTGGAGTTTTTGATAATTTAAAAATTTTCATACTAAGCATTCTTTCTCGATAGCATTTAAAGCTTTTATATTTAAAGGTATTAAATCTTTCTTCTTTTCATTTAGCACTTTTTCAATGCCTTTGGCTAGATAATCTTTAGATACAATATTGCATACAGAAGCTAACACTCCTAATGATACTATATTAGTTACTTTACTTGTACCTAAGTTATTAGCTAGTTCTGTCATTGGTGCAAAAATATAATTTATATCATTTCTAGGACGAGAATCTGCTACCAAAGTAGAATTTGAAATAATTGTTCCACCAGCTTTGACTCTTTTTACAAATTTATCAAAAGATTGTTGGTTTAGAACTAAAGCATAGTCAGTATCTTGTTTATGAACTGAGCTTACTTCCGTATCAGATACAACAATTTCACAATTAACTGTTCCTCCACGCATTTCAGCTCCATAGCAAGGATACCAAGTAACATTTTTACCTTCAAGCATAAATGCATTAGCAAGAATTGTTCCTGCAAGCAAAATACCTTGTCCACCAAATCCTGCAAGTATAAAATTAGTTTCCATTATTAACCTCCTTAAAGACTCCTAAAGGAAATACAGGCATCATTTCTTCTCTTACTCGCTTATGAGCTTCTTCTGGAGTCATATGCCAGTTAGTAGGACAAGATGATAATATTTCTACAAAACCAAACCCAAGCCCTTCTAGCTGCACTTGGAACGCTTTTTTTATGGCTTGTTTTGCTTGATTTATATGTGGAACAGTATCTAATGCAACTCTTGCAGAATATGCAGTTCCTTCGCATAGAGCAATATGTTCTGCGATTTTTATAGGATATCCATAGTAATCAACATTTCTTCCGGTAGGAGATGTTGTTGTTTTTTGACCTAATAAAGTTGTAGGACCTAATTGACCTCCTGTCATACCATATGTTGTATTATTTATACAAATACTAGAGATATTTTCTCCTCTTAAAGCAGTATGCATAGATTCAGCAAGACCGATTGATGCAAAATCACCATCTCCAGAATATGTAAATACAAATTTATCCGGTCTAGCTCTTTTAACACCAGTAGCTGATGCAAGAGCTCTTCCATGAGGTGCTTCGACACAATCTATATCAAGAAAATCGTATAAAAAGACAGAACATCCAACAGAAGTTGAAGATATTATATCTTCTCTTATCCCTAGTTCATCAATCACTTCTGCCACAAGTCTTATAGCTATACCGTGATCACATCCCGGACAAAAAGTATATTTAAAATCTTTTTTCATCGATTTAGGAATACTAAATACTTGCTGCATATTGCTTCCTCCCTATTATTTTTTCTACAGAAGAAACAATTTCTTCTACACTTAACCATTCTCCACAAGGTCTATTTACAAGCTCTACATTAGATTTTCCATTAATTGCGTATTTAACATCTTTGAACATTTGACCCATATTCATTTCTACAACAATAAAATCTTTTTTCTTAGTTGCTAATTCATTAATTCTAGTATATGGAAATGGAGAGAGTGTAATTGGTCTAAAAGCACCAATTTTCAAACCTTTTTCTCTTAATACATTCATAGCCGCTTTTATATTTCTTGTCATAGAGCCGAAGGCTGTTAAAATATAATCGGCATCATCAACATTAAATTCTTCATAAGAAGTCTCATTTTGTGAAATTACTTCAAACTTTTTATGTAAATCATAAATATGTTGAATTTGTTTTTTCTCATCTGGAGCTACAGAATATATCTTTCTAGCTTCACGACCTTTGGCACCAGTTAAAGCCCAAGAAGAAACATCAACTTCTGGGTAAGGGTAATCTCCAAAACTTGCAGGCTCCATCATTTGCCCTAAAAGACCATCTGCTAATAATATTACAGGGTTACGATATTTCTGAGCTAAATAGAATGCTCTATATGTTAAATCAACACACTCTTGTACAGTAGATGGTGCTAGTACAATAATTTTATAGTCACCGTTACCGCCACCATAGACCGCTTGATTATAGTCTCCTTGTGCTGGATAAATATAACCTAGACCGGGACCTGTTCTCATAACATTTACTAGAACTACTGGTAATTCATCTGATGCTGCATAAGATAGTGCTTCTTGCATAAGTGCAACAGCACAAGAAGAAGATGATGTCATCGCCTTTACTCCAGTAGATACTGCTCCCATAACCATATTGATTGCAGCAAGTTCACTTTCTGCACAAACATATCCGCGACCTAATCCTTGCATTTTTCCACTAAGATATTCACCTATCTCAGTTTGGGGTGTAATAGGATAGCCAAAATAGCACTGACATCCGGCATTTACTGCTGCTTGTGCTATAGCATAATTACCTTTTATTAAAACTTTTTCTTTTTCCATTATTTATAAACCTCTATAGCAATTTCAGGGCAACGTTTTGCACACATTGCACAAGCTATGCATTCATTATTTTTATCATCAAGTTCAACCATATAATCTCCAAGACGATTTGTCTTTTGGCTCTTCTTTATGAGTCCTTTAGGGCAAGTCTCTGTACAAATATAACAAGACTTACAACGACTCTGATCAATATTAATTTTCCCCATCGCATCTCCTATTCATGTAAAAGTATAACACTAACCAATATTTCAGGCTCTTATTGTAAAGAATTGTAAAAGTTTATCTTAAATCTTGTTTGAAAATTTGTGACTGTGGAATTAAAGAAGTAAGAAGCAAATGCAAGGACGCATTCGTAGGATGTGATCGCCAGAAAGGAGTAAAAAATGGCACTTACAATTAACACAAACATCTCATCACTCATTGTTCAATCAAATTTGAGCAAAGCAACCAGTTCTTTAAATCAAGCAATTGAAAGAATGACAACCGGTTACAAAATTAACCATGCCGCAGATAACGCAGCAGGTTATTCAATTGCAAGAAATTGGGACACACAACTTGGTTCTTTAGATGTCGCTGCAGATAATGCTGCTACAGGTGCAGATATGTTAACAACATTAGAAGATACCTATGCATTAGTATCTTCTCACTTGCAACGTGTAAGAGATCTAACAGAGCAAGCTGCAAACGGAACTTATGGTTCAGACTCTTTAAAAGCTATTCAATCAGAAATTACAGCAAGATTAGAAGAAGTAGATCGTATTGCTGCAAACTGTGAATTTAATGGCTTAAAAATGATGGATGGATCTATGCAAGATATCAGCTTGCAAGTAGGTCTATATGGCTCTGCAGATAGTCAAATTGTATTAGATGCTAGTTTATTTGAAGCAGGTGATGTAAATTCATTATTTGGAGAAGATATATCTACAATTGCTGAAAAATGTGCGGGACTAGCAAAAGGTACTGACGCTTCTAGTATGCTTGATGAAATTGATAAAGTTATTAATACAATATCAGGTCGTTCAACTACCTTAGGTTCTGCTCAAAACAGAATTGAATCTGCTATTGAATCAATTGGTGTACAATCTGAGAATATCATGTCATCATTATCTACACTAAGGGATGCTGATATCGCAGAAGAATCTTCAAACTACATAAAAGCTCAAATTTTACAACAAGCATCAGCTACATTGTTAGCAACAGCAAACCAAACCCCAAGTATTGCATTGAACTTGTTATAATCGGAATTAGTGGGGACATTGCCCTAATAAAAAGCAAGGACATAAAAAGTCCTTGCTTTTGTGTATCAAATCTATGTTATAATTATATTGTGAATAGCATAATAGAGGACTTTATTTTATGTATGAATTTCCCTTTGAATTGGATGATTTTCAAAAAGAAGCTTGTAAATGTATTTCAGAGGGGAAAAGTGTCGTAGTTTGTGCTCCAACAGGAGCTGGCAAGACCGTTATCGCGCAGCATGCTATACATTGTGCATTAGAAAATAATAAAAGAGTTTTTTATACAACTCCTCTAAAAGCTCTTTCTAATCAAAAATTCAATGATTTTTCTGAAAAATATGGATCAGATAAAGTAGGTCTTCTAACTGGAGATAGTTCATATAATCGAAATGCCCAAATTGTTGTAATGACTACAGAAGTATTTAGAAACATGCTATATGGGACTAATTTTGGATCAGTAACTGACAATCTAAAAGATGTAAAATATGTTATTTTAGATGAAGTGCACTATATGAATGATGAACAAAGAGGTACTGTTTGGGAAGAGAGTATAATTTATTGCCCTACAAATGTTCAAATAGTAGCGCTTTCAGCAACTGTTGCCAATGCAGATAAGCTTACTGAATGGATAAATACTGTTCACTCAAGAACTGAATTAATAAATACCGATTTTAGACCAGTTCCATTAAGATTTTTCTATTTTGATTCTTCACAACCTAATACACTACTTCCGCTTTTGACACCAAATGGGACTTTGAATAAGAAAATTAAACCTGAAAAGAAAGAATTTAAAAGGGGAAAGGCTGTACAAAAAAGAAATACAGTCAAGGATGTTGTAAGAAATTTATATGAAAAAGATATGTTACCTGCCATATACTTTACTTTTTCAAGAAAAAAATGTGATGAGCAGATGGAAAAATGTGCATCTTTATGTTTAGTTTCCAAAAAAGAACAAGAAGAAATAAAACAAATTATAGATGAATATATCGCAGAGAACCCATATTTATATAAAAATAAACATATTGAATATTTAATGTTGGGAGTAGCCTCTCACCACGCTGGACTGCTTCCGGCATGGAAAGTTTTAGTCGAAAAACTATTTCAAAAAGGACTTATAAAAGTAGTATTTGCGACGGAAACATTAGCAGCTGGGATAAATATGCCTGCTCGTTCAACGGTTATCAGCTCAATTTCTAAGCGTACTGATTCTGGTCATAGAACTCTTACAGCTAGTGAATTTTTACAAATGTCTGGGCGTGCTGGAAGAAGGGGGATGGACGAAATTGGATATGTAACCATAGTTGGTTCTCCATTTCAAACTCCAGAAGAGGTTGCAGAATTGGTTCTAAGTGATGCAAATCCTTTAGAAAGTAAATTTTCTCCGAGTTACTCTATGGTTCTTAATTTGCTTCAAAGGTTTTCTTTAGAAGAAGCAAAAGAGCTTGTGCTTAAAAGTTTTGGCTATTTCTCTTCAAATTCAAGAATAGAGCCTCTACTTAAAATAAAAGACATAAATCAGGAAAAGATCGATGAATGTAATAATTTTGTTTGTTCTTGTAAGCGCACAAATGAGGACTTACTGGAATACAATAAAATCAGAGAAATCTATGTTCAAAATAGAAGAACATTTAAGACTATACAAAAACAAGAGAAGAAAAAAAATCGTCCGCTTTCAGATGATGCAAAAGCTTTTGGAGAGCAAACAAAAAATTTACTCAATCTGATGCATTCTTATGAATGTGATACCTGCAAATTATTTAAAAAACATATGAAAGTTCTTGATGTTTTGAATCGATATAGTTCAAAACAAAAGGCGTTAGAAAAAGAAATTGAAAAACAAAAGGATATTTTTTGGAATAAATTCTTAGCTCATAGAGCTGTTCTCGCAGAATATGGATATTTAAAAGATGATTATCCAACAGAAACAGGCGTTACAATTTCACAGATTCGTTCAGAAAATGAATTATTTTTAGCTCAAGTTATATTTTCTAATGTTCTAAATGGTCTTTCACCTGCAGAACTAGCGAGTGTTATTTGTGCTTTAACAACTGAAGATATGAGAGCTGATTTGTATTCACAACTACCACTTTCTCCAAATGTAAGGAAAAGGCTTAATAAAATTAAAGATATTAAACGTGACTTGGACAAAAAGCAAAAAGCTGAAGAAGTAAATGATCCAATGTATATCAATGCTTTCTATTCTCCACTAATAGAGATGTGGGCTAATGACTCAGAATGGGATGATATAGTTGATCAAGTTGATATGGGCGAGGGTGATATTGTAAGATGTTTTAAACGTGTAATTGATGTTCTAAGACAATTTTGCACAATATCAAACATCCCAGAAGAACTTGTATTTACATCCAGGGAAGCTATTGAATTGATTCAAAGAAGTCCTATTGACATAGACTAAACTATCTAGGAAAGATTACTTTTATTAATTGATTTCCTACTCGATAATGACCATTTTCTTCTTGCGATAAATCAACGATATGATTCTGAATATTTTTATTGTTAATCTTTTTTAAAGGCTTTTTTATTAGCTTAGAAGCACTTAATGGAGTAATTTTCATTTTTCACCTCTTATTTTCTTACAATTTTTATAAAACAGGTGAAAAAAATTTTTGCTATTCTTCTGGAACCTCTATTTCAACATCATCTACATCTTCTTCTTTTTTTATAGTATCAATAACATTTTTAGCCATTTCTTTTGCAATAACACCCCTTGTTGCTTCAGGGCAGTTTTGTAAAAGGCTGATAGCAGTTCTTAAAGTTCCGTCTAAATCATACCAACGTCCATGTTTAGATTCATCCATAACATCTTCAGCGGCAGATACTATATCTTCAACTGATTCATATTCAGTGTTTGATAAATGATGTTCTGTAATTATTTTTATTAAATTCAATGCAACTTTTATTTGAGTTTCATCGTCAGATTCTTCTAGTGTTTTCATTGCAGAAGAAAGAACTGGATCTTTGTCATACCAACGTCTTGAATTTGTAGAAAACTCTTCTTTCATAAAAACCTCCTAAACCTGACTACCTCTTTATTATACAATAATAGTTGCTTTTTGTAAAATGTTAAGATTTTGATTGTTTTGCAATATTGTAAAGCACTCTTTTTCTAATTGAAATTGGCAATGTTTTAATTTTTATATTCTCATCTATTAAATCAATAGATTTTCTATTAACTGATAAGTTCATGTTAATAGTATTAATGGCATTATCACTTTTTACTAATAATTTTGATAATATTAAATCTAAATCATCTTCGCTTGCTTTTGGTTTTTTGAGCATCACATTATCCACATAACTGACATCTTTTATTGTATTTGTTTGACCATTAGAAACCAATGTAGTATTTAAGTATATTTCCTGAATAAAATTGTTTGTTACTACTGTTTCATTTCCCATTTTATCAGTTATTGAGTAAGATATCAACATATCGTCTTCATATTTTTTAACATATATTTCTTGATTGTCATCTTTATATGTAATAATTCTGTTTAAAACATCATAAGAATAGCTTTGAGTTGATATTTTATTATTATCTAAATAAATTGTGCGTTCTGTAATTCTATTAAGTAAATCATATTTAAATGCAAGACAAATCTCTCTATCATTAATATTTTTTTCTATACTAGTAATATTTCCAAATTCTGAATATTTATAGGAAATTGTGTATAATTTCAAACCTTTGTTATTGTAAAATGATTTAGATTTTAAAGTATCATTTTCAAAATCTTCTATATACTTTAGTTTTCCATTTGAATAGTATCTTATTAAAGATATTGAATTTCCATCATAATAAACTTGTTTTTCTATTTCTTTATCTAAGTTATAGTAATTAATAGATTTAATTTTTCCTGAAAAATCACGATTTTCTTCTACAAGAGGGTTAAATGTTTTTTCAAGTTCTACTATTTCATTAATCTTATTAACAAGAGAGACATCTATACATTGAGAGTCTAAATTGTAAAAGAATTTTGCCATATAAATCTCCAATTAATGTATAAAAATACTCCTCTTATATATATAAAGTATATATAAGAGGAGTGATTTCATTTTTTTTTTAATTTTGTTACATTTTTAAATATTTAGTTTATATCTACCACCATAAATGGTTTCGATATATTTTTTACCATCAGAGATTTTGTCAATTTTACTTCTTAAATGACGAATATGAACTCTTATAGTCTCTACATTATCATCCGGCTCATAACCCCATATTTCTTTTAATAATCTTGATCCGGATACCATATTGCCATGGTTTTGGAATAATAAATTAAATATATCAAATTCAATAGGTGTAAGCTTTTGAATTTTATCATTAATTTGTACACTGTATGTTTCAGGTAAAAGAGTAATCTCTTTGTATGTAAGAAGTTCTCTCACTGCCGATGATTTAGGGATTTGTTTTGTTCTTTTAAGTACTGCTCTGACCCTTACGATTAATTCGTCAATTTCAAAAGGTTTTGTTAAGTAATCATCAACACCGATATTGAACCCGTTTACTTTGTCATTCAATTCAGAGAGAGCTGTAAGCATAATTATTGGAGTATCAGCTATTTCTTGTGCTTGGCGAATTCTTTGTGCTACAGTATATCCATCAACTTCCGGCATCATAACATCTAGTATAATTAGTGCAGGAATTTCTTGCTTAGCTTTTGCAAATCCTTCTATTCCATTATATGCTTGGCATACTTCATATCCTTGAATTTCTAAGTTTACTTTTATTAATTCATTTATTGCTATATCATCATCAATTACAAGAATTTTAGTCATTTGTAAAAACTCCTTCTAAATTATCTCCTAGTTCAACCTCTTCTAACAAGTTAGCAGGAATTTCTTTAGGAGTATTTATTCCAAAATCACGTAAAGTTTCAACCTGAGAAAATAAGCTAGGCTTATTTTTATTGCCTCGTCTAAATCTGTTTATTGTAGTATTGAGCTTTTTATTAACATCGTCAAATCTTTTTTGAACATCAATTAAATCTTCGCAGAATTGAACGAATGTTTCATAAAGATTAGTTCCAGCTTTTACTATGTTATTTACACTTTCACATTGTTTTTGTTGCGCAAATAATTGATCTACAAGTTTTATTGTTGTTAATAAAGAGGATGTTCCAACAATAATAATTTTAGATTTATACGCAAAATTTATCAAATCTAAATCCTCATAAAGAATTTTCAATGAAGCTTCTATTGGCATATACATAAGTACAAAATCAGGTTGCCATAAATTATCAGCATTTTGATAATTTTTATTTGCTAAATCAGAGATTCTTTTTTTTACTTCTGTCTTGAAATCTTTAATTTTACTCTCATCTTCTATGCAATCTAAATAACTAGTAAGAGTTACTTTAGAATCAATAATAATATGTCTTTTGTTAGGTAGATTTATAACAATATCAGGTCTTATGGTATGAATTTCCTCATCTTTTAAGTTAGATGATGTAGTCACTAATTGTTTAGAGTAATGAATGCCTTCTTCCATACCACAAGATTGTAATAATGTATCTAAAAGATTTTCTCCATATGCACCTTTTATATTTTGATTTTTTGTAAGCGCTTCTGTTAGATTTTTAGCTTCTTGTGCAATGACCTTGTTATTTTTTTCAAGATTTAATATTTGCTCAACGATCTTAGTCGTGTTTTCTACCCCTGATAAATTAAATTTTTCGACTTTATTTTTAAATTCTCCAAGCTCGTTTTTTAGTGGTAGAATTTTTTCCTCTAGAGCTTCTCTATTTTGTTTTCTTAAATCTTCTTGTTCATTTTTTATTGTCTCTTGTGCAAGTTGTACAAAATCTCTTTTTATAATATCTTGCAAACTCTCTGAAAAATCAATTTTTGCTCTTAATTTTGACAATTCTTCTTTAGCAGCTGTTTCTTTTTTTAAAAAATAGACATACAAAATAAATGCAGATAATATTGCTCCAACAAAAAAAGAAACCATCCCAACTAAAAACATTTTATCCTCCTTAAAAATCAAGCTCCTTTTATTATAAAAGAAGCTTGAAAAAAAATCTATCTTCGATCACTTAGTTTTGCTAGTAGCCTCAATATTTCCAAATATAACCAAACAATTGTTACCATAAGTCCAAAGGCACCGTACCATTCCATATCTTTTGGCAACATCATTTGAGACCCTCGTTCAATAAAATCAAAGTCTATAATTAAATTAAAAGCTGCAACAAGACATATTACAGCACTTATAGCAATTCCAACTGGTGATGATGAGTTAAGAACTGGAACTTGCATATGGAAAAATCCGCCAATAAAATTAATTAAGTATACAGCTGCAATAGAAAGAGTTGCTATAAAAATAGTACTTCTAAACTTATCAGTACATTTTATAATATTAGTTCGGTATAAAATTAGCATAGAAAACAATGCTGCAAAAGTTCCTGCAACAGCTTGAGTAACTATCCCCGGATAAGATGCTTCAAATTGAGCAGAAATACCGCCTAAAAACATTCCTTCACAAACTGCATATACAGGAACTAGAAATTTGTTGCGAGTAAAAATAACAAATAAAGCTGCTATAAATCCCACAATAAGTCCACCACCAGTCAGCATCATAGCTAAATCTGTATATCCCATTGAAAATCTTGTCCAGACAAAAGCAGCAGCTGCTACTAATAAAATTCCTAAAAATGCTGCAATTTGGATAGTTCCATTTACAGTCATCGGCTCACCTTGTAGTACTTGTTCCTGATTAACAAATTTTTCATTTAATATAGGGTTTGACATAAATCCTCCTTCTTATATTGATATGATTATATCACATGTTTTAACTTTTAAGACATGAATTTAATGTTTTTTTAATGTAGTATAAGTAGTATGTTGAGAGTCTGTATAAAAAAATTCTTTACTATTTTTGGAGATAAAAAATCTGCATACGTTAAATATTCATTGTTATCATTATTTGTAGGTCTTTTAGAGTTATTTGGAGTCGCTCTTACATATCCTTTTGTATTGAGATTATTGAATAAAAATGAATTAGATAAAAGTTCTATCTTTTTAGGCATTGGTATTATAAGCCTTTTTATTTTTAAAAATGCTTTTATGATTTTATATACATATTTACAAGCAAATTTTGCAAAATCCATAGAAAAAGAGCTAAATTTAAGATTTATGGAATTTTTTCTTTCAACTTCTTACCAAAACACTTCCCAAATTCCAATTGCACAAAAAGGAAACATTTTAAATTTCATGATTCCTAATTTTGTTAATAATTTTATTTTGAGATTAATGAATTTAAATGTTAATTTATTTATTTTTATATTAATTTCTATATTCTTAGTATTTAAATTTCCTTTAGCTTCAATAATAACAGTGTTTTTCTCATTGCTCATTATAGTAGTTCAAAATAGTTTATTCAAAAATGTTTTATCAAAATTTTCAAAACGAATTAATCAAGCATCAATAGCTTATACACAAAAAACTAATGAAATAATTTTAAACTTAAAAAACATAAAAATATCTTCTAATGAAATATTTTTCTATAATCATTATAAAAAGGCTTTAGAAAAATTTTTTAAAATTTCTACTTATATACAAATCTTGAATACCATTCCTCCATATGTTACTGAGCCTTGTATAATAATTGTTCTTTTTATTCTTTTAGCTGTAATTTCAATTCAAAATGCTTCTAATACAAATACATTGATAGCTTCTTTTGCAGTCATAGTTACTGCTATTTTTCGATTAGCACCGACAATATCTAGGATTCAGTCGAATATTAATGGTATAAATTCTACAATAAATGTAATTAATGAATTTCTTGATATATACAAAGATTTTAATTTAGAAAATTTGGATTCCATTAAACCAGCAGATTATAAAGAATTTAATTCTACAATAGAATTGAGAAATGTTTCATTTGAATACGTTTCAGAAAAAACTATTTTGAAAAATATAAATCTCAAAATAAATAGAGGAGATTTTATAGGTATAGTAGGGCTTTCAGGTGCAGGAAAAACAACTCTCATTGATATTATTACAGGTATTTTAAAACCTAGTAGCGGTGATATATTAGTAGATGGGGAATGCCTGAATGGACATCTTAAAATTGGCTATATCCCACAAGATTTTTGTAATATTAATGG
>CALVAL010000018.1 GCA_944325535.1 Candidatus Gastranaerophilales bacterium | reverse complement strand
CTTTCAAATTTTAGTGACATCAAGGTGTTTCTATAATTCTCAGCTCCAAATGCACCAACTACCGTAACTACTGAAGCTAAAATCAATGCAATTGTCTTCTTCTTATAACGCTTCATAACTCGTATATTATCATAATATTTGTAAAACGACCATACTTTATTTAAATTACATATCTGTGACTATAATTCGTTTATCAGATGAAATTTTATCAATATTTAAAATTGTATATAAATTGTCATTATACATAAATTCATTAGAAAAATAGCCTTCTCCTGCTTCCATAACTTCATCTTCTTGAAATTCAAATAATTCATTTATTTTGTCGATTAAAAGAGCTAACTTTAGCTCATTACATTTTATAATTACTACAGGTTTTTTATCTTGTATATGAGAAGAGTCTAAATTTAAGAATTTTTTTAAATTAATTACGGTAATATAATCTCCTCTTAAATTCATAATTCCTTCAATAAAATCAGGCGTTCCGGGTACATTTGTAATAGAGGTATCTTTTAAAACTTCTTTTACATAGTCTAGAGCAATACAATATAGACCTTCATTTAAATTAAATGATATGTATTTGTTTTTTACATGTAATTCTCCAGAGGCTAGTTTTAGTCCAGCTTTATTTATTAAGGCTAAATTTCTTTTAGCCATAATGTTTTTAGAATATTCGTCTTGTGGGAATAATGATAAAATATCTACATCAGCCCATTTATTATCGTGTTCTTTTAGTAAATTTTCTATAGCGTAAATATTTATTATAAAAATAGTTTCATCATTGTATTTATATAATGAATCGATAACCATTTTGTTATCAACAAAAGGAATTGCATCTACAAGAGCCGTATCAAAAGGTAATATTCCAATTACTTTATCAGTTATTATTCCATAAATAACTTCATCTGTTCTTACAATTAAGAGCTCATTATGAGTATTATAAGGTGTAACGTCTATATTTAAGTAGAAACGAATATCTACAACATTTATTACAAAGTTGTTGTATTTTAGTAATCCAACAATATTATTAGGAAGCTTTTGTGGGTAGTCTAGTGCCGGAAGCTTCATAATTTCTAATATATTGTCAGAATTGATAGCATATTTATTATCACCAATTTGAAAATATAAATGTGTATTTTTTTTCTGTTCTATATAGTTATTGATGCTCATATAAAATTACCCGATTACGCCCACTTTCTTTTGCTTTATATAAAGCCTCATCTGCAGATTTTAGCATTTCTGCTTGTGAGTTGAATTCCTGATAATTTGTTGTAAGTCCTATACTTACTGTAACTTTAGCTTTGACTCCATTATATTCAAAATTATAATCTTCTACCATTCTGCGTAACCTTTGGACAGGGATTATCGCACCTTCAATGTTAGTTTCAGGCATCATCATTACCATCTCTTCTCCGCCATAGCGATATAAGAGGTCTGTTTTTCTGAATGCTGATTTCATTAAATCCGCAACTGTTTTAAGTACATAATCACCATATTGATGGCCATATGTATCGTTAACTTTTTTGAAGAAATCGATATCTAATATAGCAAGACTGAAATCTGAAGGGTGTCTTTTCGTACGATTGTATTCTTGCTCTAAACTGATTTCAAACTGTCTACGATTATATAGTCCAGTTAAGCCATCTAATACAGACATAAATTCTTTTTCTGTATATTGGTATTTCATTTTAAATATTGCAAGCAGCTCACTTATCATAATATCAAAATATCTGAAAGAAGCATAATCAATATCTTGACGGGTATAAAAACATATTCCGCCAATCAATTTTTTATCAAATACCATAGGAATAATAATTTTTGATTTTAAATCAGTAAATTGATAATCAATTTCTTTGCCTAATAATATCCTGACTACTTCAAACTTTGAGTTGTTAAAACTTTTAAATTCTTCCATTTTACGGAAAAAGTCGTATTGAATGTCAGATAAAACATTTTTACTTAAATTTCGACCAAGAGTGTCAATATATAAAATATTTTCAGCAAAATCATCTGGAGATGCAAAAAATATTCCTGCAACACTATATTCAACAAAAGAACTCACAAGTGAAAATAATTTTTCTACTAGAATTCGTTCATAATTAAGAAAATCGCTTAAATTTCTAAATTCATTTGCAAAGACTGATTTTAGCAATAAGTCATTAAGAATAGTATTTAGTCTTGTTTGAGCAGAATTTTCTGTAGTTGCTTTATCTGCAATTGCACTTTTGTATTCATCTGTGACAGGATAACGTCTTACTGTTGCGTTAATGTTTCTAACAAGTTCATTTATATCGATTGATTTAGATAAGAAAAGCTGTGCGCCTGCTTTTTTCCCCCAAAAGCTATCAATTTTTTTATCTAATACTGTTAACAGAATAACGGGAATTTTTTTTACCTCATCAACGTTTTTTATCATTCTGCAAAGTTGATATCCGTCAATTATAGGCATTAATATATCAGAGACAACGATGTCTGGGATATATTCAAAAAGTTTTTTATAAGCTTCTGCACCATTCATGGCAGTTTCTACTTCAAAGCCATTCTGAACAAGCCCATCTCTTAAGAATTTTAATTGCGTCTCACTATCTTCTACTAATAAAATTTTTACAGCCATATACTTTTAATATTCCAATTTTATGAATTTTATTATAAAATGATTATATAATAAATACTAAAAAAAAACTATAGGAGAGTAGAAGTGTTGAGCGAATCAAATTTTGGGTTAAAACAAAAGTTTAATATGAAGTGCGTTATTGATTTGGTTGTATTTATATTAGCTTGTTTACTTTTTGTTATTTTTGCAAAACTTAACAATGTGCAAGCTTATGATACTTTCGTATTTTTAATAGTGCTGATTGCGATATATGGGACTTCACATGTCATAACAAAGCAATGGATATTAAAATCTATTAAAAAAGCTCTGACTACTCATTCTGAAACACTAACAGAAACCACTGATGAAATATTAGATGCAATAAGTGCACAGAAAAAAGTTTTTGAAAGTTTAGCTTCAAATACTAAGAATGTTTCAAATTTAGTAGAAAAATTGAAAAATATTTCTGAAAATTCAGTTGCAACAACAAAAAATACAGAAAAACAGGTAAATCAATCAATAAACTTTTCTCAAAAAGAGCATGAGGCAATTACTTCAAATGCTGATAAAATGCTAGTTTTAAGACAAAAAATCCAAATGATTGCTGAACTAATATTGGAATTATCAGAACACTCTCAACAAATTGGAAATACTATTAGTGTAGTTGATGATATAGCAGAACAGACCAATATGCTAGCTTTAAATGCAGCAGTTGAAGCCGCTAGAGCTGGTGAGCATGGTAAAGGATTTGCAGTTGTTGCCGGTGAAATCAGAAAGCTTGCAGATGAATCAAAACAAGCTATTACAAAGATTACTTCTCTTACAAGCAATATTCAATATACAACAAATTCAACGGTAATGGCTACAGAAGAAGGTTCAAAAGAGATTGAATCTGTAGTAAAGGATATAAATTCTGTTGCTTCAAATTCTGAAATATTATTGAATTTGATAAAAGAAATTCTTGAATCATTAGAAAGCATAAATCAAAACGCTAAAAAGCAAAACGAAATTATCGAACGTTTGAATGTGATAGACGAAGAAAACTGTAATATTGCTGAGACACTTTTACAGACAATGGCATCTAATTCAGATAAAATAACTAAATTAAGTAATTTATCTAATGATATCAAAAATTCTGCAATAGAGGGCTAAATATAATTGGATTTTTCAGATAAAGACAATAACAAAGAAGTAATGTCAATTTTTCAGGTTGAATCTGAAGAAATTATTGAACGTTTGTTTGATAATCTCTTTTCGCTGGAAAGTACACCTAATAATCGTGAGATTATAGCTAATGTTTATAGAGATTTACATAGCCTAAAAGGTGCAGTTAGAATGGTTGGATTTAACAATATCCAAAATATTCTGCATAAAATGGAAGATATATTTGATGCTGTAAATACAAACAAATTCAAATTGGATTTAAATGTAATCAAGCTAATGTCTAGAAGTTTGGGAAATGTTTCAAAGTATTTGCAAGAGTCGATTAAGAATTCAAGAGAAATAATTGATGATGAATATAAGGGGATTATCTCTAATTTAGAGTATATTTTAGATGTTGAGATTCAGGAAGCTGAAAATCCTACAACTCCACCATCAATACTTTCTATAGAAGAGGCTGTGGGTAATGAGGGGATAGAACAGAATTTAATACAAAATCAAGAGAGTATAAATTATTCATTTAATAGGTGCTTTGAACTAATTGATGGTATTACTCCAGAAGAAGAGACTCAGGATTCCGTAATTCTAAAGGAAGAAGTTCAAAAAATTTATGATTTAATTAAAGATTCTAATTTATATGAAGTAAAGTTAGCTTTAGAAAATATAATTACGAAAATTGATTTTGTAATGAATGCAACTAATACTTTTACTATAAGTGAAATTTTGGAATTAAGAAACGAACTTAGCTCTGCTGCAGCTAAATTTACGACCTCTTGTATAGAAAAAGAAACTTCTGGACTTACTTTCTTTGATGTTGCAGAAAAAATAACAATGCTTCAAGGAAGTAGTGTTTATACTGATGAAATAAAGACAGATATATTAAAACTAAAAGAAAAAGTAGAAGACCAAAACCTTTTAGAAATAATAAATACTGTAATAGAGATTCTTGATTTTATCTTAGAGAATTCTGTTCAGCTAGAAGAGCAGATGATGCTTACACTAAAGAGTGCAATTGAATATTGTGCTTCTCCAAGTGAGAGCATAGATAGTGATTTAATTGTTCAGCAGTTAGAAATTATGCATCAGCTTTTAGAATTGAATTATAAAAAAGATAATGATGTAAGTGAAATTAAAAATCTTTCAACTCAAACAGTAACAAGTAATAAAAATTCATCTTCTACAGAAATAAAAACATTACATGTTAATGCTCAAAAACTCGATTTGTTAGTAAATCAATTGGGCGAGCTAATTATAACAAAGATAAAAACAGAAAAAAATCTTGAAAAAATTGATAGCATAAAAAGTGCTAATGAGACATGTCAAAAAGATTTATTAAAAACTTCAAATTATTTAAGGTATTATAACAGAAAATATTTACAAACTGGTGGAAGTGAGCAGTATACCGGAGCGTTTGTAAAACAGGTATTTTCTTTATTATCTGATATTACTCAAAATGTTTCTAGAACAATTTATGATTTAAATTCGCTATATCGTTCGTCAAAAGAAGATGATATGAAAATGCGTCTAATTATTGATGAAATGGAATCAATGGTGAAAAATATTCGTGTGCTTCCTGTATCTACCGTATTCAATTCTTTTTCAAGAATGGTAAGAGATATTGCAAATGAAAAAGGTAAAGATATTGATTTTGAAATAGAGGGAAATGATACTTGTGCTGATAAGAAGATTATTGAAGAGATTAAAACTCCTCTAATTCATATTTTAAGGAATGCTATTGATCATGGTATAGAGACAAAAGATGAAAGAATTGCAAATGGAAAAAGTCCTATTGGTAGAATTTTGCTTTCAGCAAAGCAAGATGATAATAAAGTTATAATAGATGTAGTCGATGATGGTCATGGTTTTAACTTAGAAAAAATTAAGGATAGGGCTGTTTCAAGAGGCTTTTTGACCCAGGATGATATTGATTCTATGACTGATGAAGCTATTATGAATATCATTTTCTGGCCAGGTTTTACAACAGGTGATTCTATTACGAGTATTTCAGGAAGAGGTATTGGACTTGATGTTGTAAAAACTAAAATTTCTCAACTCAATGGTAAAGTAAAAGTTATTTCTGAGTTTGGAAAAGGTAGTTGTGTGCATATAGAAATTCCTGTTACATTGACTACATTAAGGGTTTTCCTTGTAAAAATTTCTGAACAGACTTTTGCGATACCAATTCAAGTAATAACAACATTTATTTTGAAAAATCAAAATGAAATTAAAACGAATAATGGAACACGCTCAATTACATATAATAATAAAATAATACCTTTATATTATTTGTGTGATATTCTAAAACTTAAACCAATTCCAAGGGGAGAAAAAGAAACAATATTAATAATTGAAACAGATGATAAGACAATTGGTTTGGTTGTTGATAAATTATTAGGTGATCAGGATATATTACAGAAAAAGCTTTCTCCACCGTTGTATAAGGTTAAAAATATTTCAGGTATAACAAATTTAGCATCAGGTGAGTTATGTCTTATTTTAAATATGCAAGATATTATGCATTATGATTTTAATAAGGCTATGACATCTGCAAATTCTCCTGCATTATTGCCTTCTGACATTCTTTCATATAAAAGAATTCTAGTTGTAGATGATTCTGTGACTACAAGAATCATGATTAAAAATATTTTATTAAATACTGGTTATATTGTTGATGCAGCGCTTGATGCGGAAGAAGCTTTGGTTAAATTGAAATTAAATCATTACGATTTAATAATAACAGACTTAACAATGCCTAAAATTGATGGTTACCAATTTATAGAGCGTTTAAAGACTGATGAAATGTATATGGATATTCCAGTAGTAGTAATGAGTTCATTGGCAAAAGCAGAAGCTCAGAAAAAATTGTCTCAATATAAAATTGAGTATTATATTTCAAAAGATAACTTCAACCAAACTGAATTATCTCAACAAGTGAAGAAGATTTTAACTAAATACCATAATATTTAGAATTTAAGTATTTAGCTACTGCTTGAGGAACAAACTCATCAATTTTTCCTTTATTGAAAATAATTTCTCTTACTGATGAGGATGAAATAAAGTTATATTCAGGTTTAGTTATTAAAAATACAGTTTTTATTTCATTATATAAAGCTTGATTAGTCTGAGATAATTGCATTTCATATTCAAAGTCAAAAGAAGTTCTAAGCCCCCTTAAAAGTACTTTTGCATTTTTCTTTTTTGCATATTCAATAGTTAGTCCTTCGAAGGAATCAACTTCAACATTAGGAATATCAATTACGCTTTTTTTGATTAAATCTAATCTGGTTTCAATTGGTAAAAAGCCCTGTTTATTTATATTATACGATACAGCGATAATAACTTTTTCAAATATTTCAGCACCGCTTTTTAAAATATCTATATGTCCTTTAGTAATCGGATCAAAGCTACCTGGATAGATTGCAATAGTCATACTTACCTACTTTTTTATTAATTATAACATAACTTAGCTGTTTATGTTAGAATGGTTACAAAAAAGAAGGGGCGAAGGTTTTATGTCAATAATTATAATGATTTTATTATTAAGTTTATTAATTTTAGTTCACGAGGCAGGGCATTTTCTTGCTGCACGTGCTTTTGGAATAAAAGTTGATAAATTCGGATTTGGATTACCAATAGGACCTACGCTTTATAAAACAAAAATTGGAGATGTTGAAGTATTAGTTCATGCTTTTTTATTAGGTGGATATGTTTCATTTCCTGATGATGAAAAAGATTGTGATTTGCCTAAGGATTCTCCTGAAAGATTTTCAAATAAGCCTATTTGGCAACGTGCAATAGTAGTATCAGCTGGGGTAATAGCAAATGTAATTTGTGCTATAGCTCTTGTTATGGTAGTTGCAATTGTATCAGGAAAATTACCTTCCGGTAATTATGAGATTTTTGCTGGTGGAATAAGTGCTCCTAAAGATGCAAGTATTTGGAAATCAGGCTTGAAAGAAGGAGATAGAATTCTTAGTGTAAATAATTGCGAAATCAATAATTTATACTCTTTTGTGACAATCGTGAAAAATAGTGCTAAAAATAACGGAATTATAAAAGAGCAAACTGTCGATAGTAATTTTGCAAAATTAAAAGAATTAAATCCTGGGCTAGAGAAGGATGAAATTATACCATCCGGTATTGCGATAAGACTTCCTCAAGATGTTGAAAAAGATATTGTGACTATGGATAAATTTGCTGCAAAGGGTGCTAAATATTTTAAAAATGAAGGTATTCAAGTTGATGATAGAATAAAGAGCCTAGAAAAAGAAATCGAAAATAAACAGGTCTATACATCAGATGGTAAGTATTCAATGTATGATGTAGCAAAAGCTCTTTCTAATGGAGATCATCCTATTAATCTAATCGTAGAACGTGCCGGTAAGACTCTAGAGTTAAATCCTATTTATCCTGATGAAAAAGGGTTGATTGGTATCGGCTTGAGTGCAAAACAGACAATGATTGAGACTAAGACTATTCCGTCTATTACAGTAGAAAGCTGCAAATACCTTTGGGATAATACATATTTGATGATGTATTCACTAGGACAACTATTTACAGGAAATATTCCGCTTAAAGATATGCATGGTATCGTTGCTATTACTAAAATTGGTGGTGATATGATAGAAAAAAGCGGGAAATCTTCTGGAATTCTACTTGCCGCATTAATTTCTATGAACTTAGCTATTTTGAATATTTTACCTATTCCTGCTTTAGATGGTGGACATTTGATGTTTTTATTTATTGAAAAAATCATTGGAAAACCGCTAGATGAAAAAGTTATCGAAGTTATTTCTAATGTATTTTTCTCTTTATTAATCGTTCTAATGATATTTGTAGTATTTAATGATATTACACTGCTTATTAGGAAGTAATTCTGATTAAGATAAGTGTCTAATTGTATAAAATTATGAATTTATTCATAATCCGAGTATGAAAATAATAATTATAGGCGGAGTTGCGGCAGGAGCTAAAGCTGCTGCAAAGTCAAAAAGAATGCTCCCAGATTCGGAAATTCATATTTATACAGCAGACAGCCATGTCTCATATTCATCTTGCGGTCTACCTTATTATATTGCAGGAGATTTTGAAGACTGGCATAAGCTTGTTGTAAGAACGGTAGAAGAATTTGAAAAAAGCGGAATAAATATTCATACTGAAAATCTTGTAACTAAAATTTTACCTACTGATAAAAAAATTCTTGTAAAAGATTTAAGGCTAGGGACTAGCCAATTTGTAGAATATGATAAATTGATTATTGCAACAGGTTCAATTCCGTATATTCCTGAAATAAAGAACTCTAATTTAAAAAATATTTTCACTCTAAGAACTCTTGAGGATGGAATAAATATCCGAGAGGCGATGCGAAAATCGCAAAATATAACGCTTATAGGAGGTGGGTATATAAGCGTAGAATTGATTGAATCATTTATTAAAAATAATAAGAATGTAACTTTAATTGAGCGTTCACCATTTATTTTATCTGTATTTGATGAAGAAATTTCATCACTTATTCAAACTTTTATTCTTGAAAATTCAAATGGGCTCGTAAAGATAATTAATGAAGATTATATTTCTGAGTTTGTTGGTGATGAATATGTGCATGGTGTAGTTACTGCAAACGGACTTGGCTTTGAGACTGATATGGTAGTAATAGCAGCAGGTGTAAGACCTGTTGTTGATATTGCAAAAGAAGCAGGCATAGAGCTTGGAATTACAGGTGCGATAAAAGTAAATAGCAGAATGGAAACAAATATTCAGGATATTTATGCTTGTGGTGACTGTGCTGAAAAAGTAAATATGATATCACATACGCCTGTATGGGTGCCATTAGGTTCGACTGCTAATAAAGAAGGTCGTGTAGCTGCGATTAATGCTTGTGGTGGAGTAGAAGATTTTGAAGGTATTTTAGGCTCTGCTGTATTAAGATTCCATGCTTTAAGTATTTCTATGACTGGCTTGAGTGAAAAATTGGCACAAAAACTAGGTTTTGATACGGTATCAGTTGTTATCACTAAAAGAGATAAAGCAGGTTATATGCCTGAGGTGAAAAATGTGACTTTGAAAATTGTTGCTGATAGGCGCTCTCATAAAATTTTAGGTGCTCAAGCAATAGGTTGTGGTGATGCTGATAAGCGTGTAAATACGATATCAATGGGTTTGATTAATGGCATGAGAGTTGAAGACCTGCTTGATGCAGATTTGACTTATGCCCCACCATTTTCAACTAGCATTGATATACTAATTTCTGCTGCTAGGATTTTGAAATCAAAACTTAATTAAAGCTTAAGGTCTGATGACTAGTATAAAATTTGTTTCATACAGTCAAGTGCAACATCTGTAACGTAGTCCATGTCTGGTTTTTCGATAATTAAAGGAGGGTTAAAATAGATTACGTCTCCTAATGGACGTAAAATTACCCCTTTTTCTAGAGCTTTTTTATAAATTTGATAGCCTGTTCTCTTTTTATAATCTAAAGGCTCTTTTGTATCTTTATTTTTAACAAGCTCTATTGCATTGATTAAACCGATTGAGCGAACTTCGCCAACATTTTCAAGAGGCAAGAATTTTTCTTTAATGATGTCATTAAAGTAGACCGCCTTTTTATTTGCATTTTCAATAATGTTTTCATCTTTAAGTATTTTTAAAACTTCAATCGCCGCAGAACAAGCAAGTGGATTGCCAGAATAAGTGTGCGAGTGCATAAATGCTTTTCCTTTTAGATAATCATCATAAAAAGCATCATAGATTTCTTGCGTTGTTATTGCTATTGCCATTGGCATATATCCGCCTGTAAGACCTTTAGATAGGCACATAATATCAGGGCTTACACCGGCATGGTCGAATGCAAACATTTTTCCTGTTCTGCCATATCCGGTTGCAATTTCATCAGCAATTAGATGAACATTATATTTATCACATAATTCTCTAAGTTTTTTTAGATAAAGCGGAGGGTATACTCTCATACCGGCAGAGCCTTGTAAAAGAGGCTCAACAATGATTGCAGCCGTTTCATTAGCGTATTTTTCAAAAGCTTCTTCTGCTTTTTCGAAACATTCGCAATGACAGAAATTTTCTCCCTCGCCTTGAGGAGAGTGTTGGGGTGAGGTGCTATTTGTATTTACACTACAATGTCCTTCACATTGTTTTCCATATGGACATCTGTAACAATCAGGACCGTCAATTCTTATTACATCTAGTAGTAAAGGCTTGTATAATTCAGAGTACAAATCAACTCCACCAACAGCTAATGCTCCCAATGTTTCTCCATGATAAGCATCAGATAATGCCATGAATCTTTTTTTCTGTGGGTTTCCTGTTTGGTAATGGTATTGAAAGCTCATTTTTAAAGACATTTCAATAGCGGAAGAGCCGTTATCTGCAAAATTGAATTTACAAAGTCCTTTAGGTAAGACTTTCATCAATTCCTGACAAAGAGTTATTGCGGTTTTGTGTGAAAAATTGGCAAAAATAACGTGCTCTAATGTATCTACTTGTTTTTTTATAGCTGCGTTAATTCTTGGATTGCAATGTCCTAAAAGATTGCACCACCAAGAGCTTATTACATCTTTATAGCATTTGCCGTTAATATCATAAAGATTAATTCCCTCTCCTCTTTCGATTACAATTGGAGGTAATGTTTCATAATCCTTCATTTGTGAGCAAGGATGCCATATATATTTTAAATCTTCTTTTTGCCAATCCATAATTTACTCCTTAAATAGTCCTTCTAAAAGCATGATATCATTAGCTCCTTTCGCGACAGTTGCAACAACATTGACACCGCATAGAGTTTCGACTTTTTCTAAGTTATCCCAGTGCATAAAATTATTTGAATCATAGTTATTTAAAATAATTCCTTCAACTTCAATTCCATTAGCTCTTGCATATTCAACAGTCAAAAGAGTTGAGTTAATTGTGCCTAGACCTGCATCTGCAACGATAATTGTGCTTAGCCCTAATTCCCATATCAAATCTTTGAGTAGGTATTTTTCATCTTTTTCAACAATCAAAGGGCAAGTAATCCCCCCTGCACCTTCTACTAGTAAGTAATCATATTTTTTGCTTATTTGAGCAAAATCGTATTTAATTTTGCTAATATCAATTTTTTGGTTCATTCTTTTCGCTGCTAGGTGTGGCGATACTGCTTCTTTCCACCAGTAGCTTACGCATTCATCAGCTGTAGCAGGTATATCTGCTATTTGAACAACATAGTTAGCGTCACTATCAACTAAATGTCCTGCTAGTTCTCTTACTCCACTTAATACGGGCTTAAAATACCCGCAATTTAGTCCTTTTTCACGCATTTTTTTGACTATTAATGCTGAAATATAAGTTTTTCCGATATCAGTTCCCGTTGCTGTAATAAAAATATTTTTCGACATAATGTAAGCTCCTCAAAATAGCCTACAACTTCAAAACCTAAAAGTAAAGTATTTTGTTAAAGCGGAGAAGTTTATAAGTTTAGAAGTTTAGAAGGAGTTTTGTATTTTCCCCTCCCCTTGAGGGAGGGGGCTGGAGGTGGGGTTTTAAAAAGATAAGAAGTTTATAAGTTTATAAGTTTAGAAGAAGTTAATAAAATTCTATTCACTATTCACTACTCACTCATTGTAAAATTTTGGTGCAAAGAATTGCACCCTACTCACTCAAAAGTAAAGTATTATGTTATAGAGAATAGATATTAAATTTATTCAAAAGAACAAATTTTTCTAAATAGAATTTGAAACTCTAAGGGAGTATTCTTTAGTAAATCAAAAGGATTTTTTACAATTTGTGTTCCTCGTATAGAATCACAAATAAATTTCGTTAAAGTTTCACTAAAAATTTCTAAATATTGATTTTGTGAACCAGTAGCATACTCTCCTAAAATATCAAAAATAATCTCATTTTCTTTTTTAGAAACGACTTTTGTTTCTAATATTTTTAATAAATCATATCCTGTAATAGTATTATTCTTTTTGGGGTACAAATTATTAAGAAAAAAGCATTGTCCTCCATAGCCAAATTTTTGATATATGCTATCTAACTGTATAACATGTAACCATTCGTGCACAAAAGGAGATAGAAAATGTGATGAACTAGTTTTCTTATTTTTATATTGTTCCTCTGTTATATCATTTATATATTTTAAATTCTTAAAATTTTGAAAAAATATTGAAAGTCCAGGATAAGGAGCTTCATTATTTAAAACTTTTCTTGTATCAACGATACAAAAATTTTGAGCTTCTCTACTATCAACAAGATCTTTGTCTTCATATGCAGTAATAAACAAAGGAAATTTAAGTTTCAGATTTAATATCTTAGATAGCTTTACAAATATTTGTGCACAAATATCATTTGCTAATGCTATTGCTTTATTGTTTCTATAATTTGCTTCTATTCCATAATTACTATAAAAATAAATTTCTTTTTTCTTTGTTCGTATTAATTTTTCTTTTATAAGTAACTTTGAATTTAATCCAGAAGTAAACACAATGTTATCAATTTTATTAACTTCCATGTCATGTACAAATAACACAAAATTTTGTTTTAATAAAATATATTTAACAAAACTTAACTTGAAATAATAAAAACAATCGATTAAGATAGCTGTGGTAGGAGGCTATGAATTATAATGACAATACAAAAAATAAAACAGGTTAAATCTTATTCAATAAAAACATTAAAACCAATAGATAGAAGCAAATTACAAGAAAAAAGTTGTTTGAAAAGCTTAAAAACTAGGTTAATTAGAGATGACCAATCAACACATAGTATGTTAATTCCTGGAGGAATGAATTTTAAAGAATCGTTACAATATAAACTTACTGGTGAATTTCCGAAAAGCGTTACAGAAAGGTGGTATCAAATTTTTGAGCCTGAATTAAAGAATATAAGTTCTAATGATGAAGTAGTACAAGTATCTAAAAATGTATTGCGAGAATCTGGTTATTTTTTAGATAATCATGAAAGTGTTATTGACCAGGCTGAACACGTTGGTAGTACTTTAAAAAATATTGGTCATGGTTTTAAATCTTTTGTTGATGATGTTTTAGATAAATTAGATGATCTTATATAGGAATTTACATGTACATATCCCAAACGCAAAATAATTTTAAATCTATATACAATGATTATGACAAGCCTAGCAAAGTTAATAACAGGTTAAAGACTATGGCAATAGGAACTTTGGTTGGTGGTAGCACGGCCGCATTATATTATTACAAGAAAAAAAAATACACTGGAAAAAAATTATTCTTAAATTCTTTAGAAATGGGAGCCGTTGTAGGTCTACTTGCAGATGTTACTGGTCTAGTAACAAGTACTGTTGAAAATATAAAAAAAAAGGCCAATGTTCCTTTCAAAGGAAACCATAAAAATATTGATAATGTTGATGTTACATATTTTAGAAATAAAGATTTTTTCAAAAAATTGTATTCCAATAATCTAGAGATTGACAGTGATTTTGAAAAGTGTCGTGAGCTTTTGAAAGACGAAGCAGTGTGTGATAAGCTTTTTCAAGATGAACAAGTTTTATTAGCATCTCAACAAGCCCTTCTTGAACTAATTTCTCAAAGAATTTTAGAATATGAACAAGTGAATGACAAAGAAACCGTTAAACAATTAAAAATTTTACAGATACTTTTACAGAAAGCTATTAACAAACAAGATTTAGATAAGAATATTAATAACTACAATAACAATAATGTAAGTTTTAAATCAATATTTAATTTATTTCATAATAGTAATGAAACATTAAAAGAAAGAGCTGAAGTTGCTATTAATAGATATGCTTCAAGTGCAGCAGCGACAGCAGGTGCACTTGCAAATACCGGAGTAGGAGACACTTTTGCCCTAACTTTGATTACTAAAAATATGTGTAAGAGAATTTTTCAAATATACGGTTGTTCAGGAGGATATGTTGCTGCATTAACAAGTGCTTCTGTTGGAGCTGTTTTAGGGACCAATCTACTATCAAAAGCTGTAACAATTTGGCCTGGGGGGGGGAATGCACTTAATGCAACTATTACATATACTTTACACCAACTTGAAGGTAGAGCTCTAGTAGAATTTTTAGAAGAATATGGTGATGAGCTTGAAGGAATGGAAGATGTGGATTTAATGGCTAAATATTCATATCGTTTAAAAGCAGGTTTAGATATTATCAAAAATGAAAAAGTTCGAGATATTATCGAAAAGGCTATAGATAAAGCTTTTCAAGTTTTATTATGATTTAACGGCAAGATGAGGAGAAACAGCTTCTTTCCACCAGTAACTTACGCATTCATCAGCCATAGCTGGGATATCAGCTATTTGAACAACATAGTTAGCGTCACTATCAACTAAATGTCCTGCTAGTTCTCTTACTCCACTTAATACGGGCTTAAAATACCCGCAATTTAGTCCTTTTTCACGCATTTTTTTGACTATTAATGCTGAAATATAAGTTTTTCCAATATCAGTTCCCGTTGCTGTGATAAAAATATTTTTCGACATAATGTAAGCTCCTCAAAATAGCCTACAACTTCAAAACCTAAATGTAAAGTGTTTTATTTAAGTTGAGAAGTTTAGAAGAAGTTAAATAACAAAATTCTATTCACTACTCACTATTCACAAGTCACTAGTCACAAGTCACTAGTCACTAGTCACTAATTACCATTTACTTGAAAATTTTTTCTTTTTATATTTTAATAATCTTACGGAGGAAATTTCCTCTAGTTCACTAAGAAAGCGAATTTATAAATTTTTGAATAATCCAAATATTAAACTAGCCAAATTTGCAGGGTTCTGTTACGGAGTAAAAAGAGCCGTTGAAACTGCAATTAAGTTAAAAGAAGAAAACCCAAACAAAAATATATATATCCTAGGTGAATTAATCCATAACACAGATGTAATTAATGAATTGGATAAGTTAGGGATAAAGACTATTTATGAATTACCATCAAAAGGTGATGGTATTTGTATTGTAAGAAGCCATGGGGCAACTCCTCAGGTGTTTGAGCAGATTAAAGATGCTGGGTTTGAGGTTGTTGATTTAACTTGTCCTGATGTTAAAAAAGTTCAGCAAAGAGCTGTAGAGTTGGCAAAAAATGATTATTTTGTAGTGATTGTAGGCAAGCCTAATCATCCTGAAGTTATGGCAATAAAGGCTAATGCGGATTTATATTCTGATAAAGTTGTTGTAGCAACTACAATTGAAGAATTAGAGCCTGTAAGTTCCGCTATCAAATCTCATAGAAAAGTAGGGGTAGTTGTACAAACGACTCAAATGGTATCTTCGTTGAATCTTATAGTGAATTATTTGAATACTATTGCAAAAGAGGTTTTAATTTATAATACAATTTGTCAATCTACTGCAATGAGGCAAAAAGAAGCAAAAGAATTAGCTCGTGAAAGTGATTTAATGGTAGTTGTGGGCTCTAAAAAAAGCGCTAATACAACTCATTTAGCTGAAATTTTAAAAGATTGTACAAAGACTATTCATATAGAAAATGATACAGAGTTGGATGAGTATAAGGAATTATTCAACGATGTTGAAAACATAGGTATAACAGCTGGAGCTTCGACTCCGCAATCTATTATTGATAAAGTCATAGAAAATATAAAAGGAGGAATATAATTATGACAACAACTGAAATTCGTGACGAATTTGAAATGTTACTAGAAGAAAGCTTTGCAAAAGCTAACACTGTTGCTGATATCGTAGAAGGTACAGTAATTAAAAAAGAAGCTGAAGGATATTTAGTTAGCGTTAAGGGCGCAAAAATGGAAGCTTTCTTACCAAATAGAGAATTATCAAGCGATGCAGAAGAATTAGAAGTAGGCGATATTAGAGAATTCTATGTATTAAAAGAAGAAAATAATGAAGATGCTATGCAATTATCATTAAAAAGAATTGCATTTGCTCAAGCTTGGGCTCAACTTAATGATGCTAAAATCCAAGGTGATACAATCCTTGCTAAAGTTGTTTCAACTGTTAAAGGTGGTGTATTAGTTGATGTAGCTGACCTAAAAGGTTTCATCCCATCATCTCAATTAAGAACTGGTACTCCATTTGAAGGTCTTGTTGATCAAAAAATCGAAGTTAAAGTTCTTGAAGCTGATCCTAAGAAAAACAAACTTATCTTATCTCAAAGACAAGCTGTTGCTGAACAAAGAGATCAAGTTGTTGACAATGTATTATCATCTCTTGAAGAAGGTCAAGTTGTTTCAGGTAATGTTGTAAGAATTACTGATTTTGGTGCTTTCGTTGATATTAACGGTATCGATGGTCTACTTCCAATTTCAGAAATTTCTTGGCAAAGAATTAAACATCCTTCAGATGTTATCACTTTAGGCGATACTATCGAAGTTAAAATTATTAAAATTGATCATGAATTAAAGAGAATTTCTTTATCATTAAAAAGAATGGGTGAAAATCCTTGGCAACAAATCGAAGGTCAATTTGAAGAAGGACAAGTTGTTAAAGGTACTGTAAATAAAGTAACTACATTTGGTGCTTTTATTAACATTTTCCCTGGTGTTGAAGCTTTATTACCAGTTGCTGAAATGGCTGAAGAAAATGTTAATCCATTCAATATGTTCAAAGTAGGTTCTGAAGTTGATGTATTAATCAAAAAATTCACTCCAAAAGAACATAGAATTGCATTATCAGTAAAAGATATTCAAAAATAGTTTGAATTTATTTAGACAAAACGAGTATCCTAATTAGGATACTCGTTTTTCATTATTGAGTTTGCGGAAAAACTAATATTTTTTTCTAAAACTGCTGAGAACGATTTCACATGAGGTCGTATTTGGGATAGCACACAACCTGATGCTCACTTCCCTAAGGTCGGATTTTTCGCATTCCTTATTAGCAAAAAAAATTATGTTCAGGGTTTAGAATAAAAGTATGAACGTTAGTATAAAAAATAATAACATTACTCCAAATTTTCAAGCTAAGTTATCTCTAAAAGATTTGAATAATTTATGCTATAAAATTCCTGCGCAGATTGATAAAACAAATATTGATACAATGTTTAATGAAAATTATTTTGTGAGGGAGTTAGATAAATTTTCTGTATTTTTAACAAAAAATGTTTTATGTAAATATTTTAGTAAGCCAACAACAAGATTTGAAAAAATACTAGCTTTGTTTAACTATAAGATGATTTTATATGCAAGAAAATTGGCAGATAGAATATTTTTATTTGAGAATTATAATCGAGTAAGCAAGACGAATAAAAAGTTTGTAGAAATAAAAGATTCTCCTCAAAGATATATAGAAGAGTTATCAAAAATAGGTAATTCTATTGATGGTAAATTTATCAGAGGAAATTTTGAAGATGGTATCTTAAAAAATATTGCAAAATCTAAAAATGCTACCATTTTTGTTTTAAACCATCCTAATTATCATAAGGATAAGTTTATTTATGTTATATTAAATGCTATTTTAAGTAAGCTCTATGTTAATCAAAATAAGCAAGAAAATTGTCCTCTACCTAAAATTTTAGTGAGCAGAAATATGCTCAAAGTTGTTCATTCAAAAATTGGAAATATATATAAAGAGATGGGACTGACTCCAATTGATGCTTCTTTAGAGAATAAGGATAGGAATTTTAATACAAATTCCATACATTCTTTATTGAAAGAATTTATTACCAATAAATCAAATATTTTTATTTTTCCAGAGGGAAATAATTCAACTTTTCAAGATAGACCTCTAGAAGATAGAATTCAAAATGGAGTTGCTAATTTTGTTAAAAAAGCTGTCAATAATAAAAGAAGCGTGAGGGTTGTTCCTGTAAGTATTCAATATAACGATGAAAAGAATAGTTTGGGAAGTATTTTTATAGGCAAGCCTCTATATTTTAGAAAGAAGAAAGACGAAGTTATTTATACATCAGGAATTGAAAAACAAAAAATTAGCAGTGTAAATTACAAAGAATCTACTCCTGCTATTTTAGATATTATTTGTCAAAGCCTAAAATATGGAATAAAACGTGCAAACAAGTTATCTGACTAATTTTATTTCACAAATCTAGACTTTTGCATTGATTTTAAAAATATCAATAAAATCAAATTTATTTGTATCAAATACGCCTTTATCGGTTACTTTTAATTCAGGAATAACTGGAAGTGATAAGAATGCCATTGTCATAAATGGATCTTCTAATGTGCAGCCTATAGAATGAGCTGCTTTATTTAGTTCTTCGCATTTTTCAACAACATAATCAAAATCTTTATCTGACATTATACCTGCAATAGGAAGTGGTAATTCAGATAAAATTTCTCCATTATTTACAACAACTTTACCACCTTGTCTTTTTATTAGCTCAACTGCTGCAATATACATATCAGAATCATTAGTTCCAATAACAATCATATTATGAGAATCATGTGCTACAGTAGATGCGATTGCACCTGATTTGAGATTGAATCCTTTTACGAAGCCTTTACCGATATTTCCTGTTGCACGATGTCTTTCAATGACACAAATTTTTAGAGTATCAGTATCAACATTACTTACTGCATTACCATCTTCTACTTTGATTTTTGATTCGATAGATTTGGTAATAAGTTGGTTAGGAATAACCTCTAAAGTTCTTACAATATCAGATTCTGCTTCTATTCTAAAATCATTTCTCTCGATCCATCTTACATTGACTGAGCCACGAACTGATGTGTTTTCGCAAGGAGGAATTGTACAAGCGAGTTTACCATTTTCAACAACAACTTCTCCTTTTTTGATAACAAAATCAGGTTTAAAAGCTTTCAAATCTGGTAAAATAAGCATATCTGCAATATATCCAGGAGCAATTGCTCCTCTATCTTTTAGACCAAAATATTCTGCTGTGTTCAAGCTTCCTACTTGTATTGCTTTAATTGGATCTACTCCAGCTTCAACACTACGTCTTACCATTCCGTTTATATGTTCTGGTAAGTCTGATGGATGTCTATCATCAGTTACAAAAATACATTTTCTTGTATTACAATTTTTCAATACTGGAATTAGAGCATTTAAATCTTTAGCAGCAGTACCTTCTCTAATCATAATGTACATTCCAAGGCGCATTTTTTCGATTGCTTCTTCAGGAGTTGTACATTCATGGTCTGATTTAACTCCACTTGCTATATATGCACACAAATCTTTTTTAGATAATTGAGGCGCATGTCCATCAATTCTTTTTTCTTTAGATTTAGCGAGTTCAAGTTTTGCCATTACATTACTATCTAAATTTAAAACTCCAGGGAAATTCATCATTTCAGCAAGACCTAATACCCAAGGTTTATCGATTAATAATGATAAGTCATAGCTATTAAGGTCAAATCCAGAGGTTTCAAAAGGTGTTGCTGGAACACAAGATGGAAGCATTGCAAATACATCCATTGGTAAATCTTTTACAGCTTCTCTTATAAAGCTTATTCCATGGAGACCTAGTACATTAGAAATTTCATGCGGATCAGCTATGACTGTTGTAGTTCCAGCCGGAAGAACTGTTTTAGCAAATTCACTTGGTAGCATCATTGCACTTTCTAAGTGTACGTGTCCATCTATGAAGGAAGGACATACATAAGCTCCATTTACATCAATTTCTTTTTCTCCGATATATTCATCAGCAATTCCTGCAATTATTCCATCAACAATTGCAATATCACCTTTATGGATTTCTTCAGAAAGAACATTTACTATATTGGCATTTTTTATTACTAAATCAGCTTTTTCTAAGCCTCTTGCAACTTTTATTAATCTATCTTGCATAATTTTTCCTTATAATCTGCGAGTTTAGATAAATTTTCTTCTTTAATCGCATTATCAATTATTTCTTTATAATTTTCAACATTTTCAATTATTAGACCTGGAGGAAGAAGAATATCTGTGTTGTATTTAGTTGTAGAGAAACCTCTATTGAGTATTAGAAAATCTCTATATAATTCTAGTATTTTGATGTCATATTTATTAACAGTATATTCTTCTCCAAGATAATATTTGACATCTTTAGGTAATGATTCTATAAATTTAATCATAAAATTAGTATCAGAGATGTTTTCTTCTTCATTATATTCAACTCCGTACCAACCATTATTTAAAATTTCTTGTTCAGGTTGAGATCTTAGATATGCTGCCCACATAAGACAACCTATGTAGAATCCTAAATTGTTGTAGAATAATTCAAATATTTTTTTGTAGTATTGACGAAATTTCATTTTCTTTTGGGAAAGATTTTTAAATCTACTAATATCGAAATAAAAATATTCAATACTACCTCTAAATGCCAAAATATATGGCGCAAAGCCAGGATCAAATTCTAAACCTTTTGTCATAATTCTCCTTTTTTATTTCTAATATTTTAGCATAAAAAAGCTAAATTTTATCAGCTTTTTTTTCTAATTCTCCGTCGGAAAATTTAAGATTTTCTTCTGCTTTTTTAAGAAAATCAAATCTAAAATCGCTCTGTTTGCCATTTATATTTTCATTTAAATGATAGCTTTTCGCATCATTCACAATATATTCAAGATTTCTGAATGAAAATTTTCTATCAGCCATTTTTTGAGCAAGTTCTTTTAGATTTTTGTCATTATCAATAAAAAAGTTATCTTTGTTTTTAATTTTATCAAGATTCATTTTTAAAGCTTCATATAAGCAATCTTTATCAGGATAAGGTACTTCTACAAGATTTTGAAATCTGCTCATTGCAGCTCTATCAAGGTTGTTATTTTGAGGAGAGATATTTGTAGTACCAATAATTGTAACATTAGGAGCTTTTTCTTTTAAAATTTCTAAATAGTTCAGAAAAACAGCTCGTTCTTCTAAAATACTTACCCAATGTGTACCCTGAGTTTTGTCAATAATTTTATCCGCAGGAGTTACGATAGCATCAATTTCATTAAACGTCACAACATATTTTTTATTAGGATTTTTTTGGGCTACCTTGAGAATTTCTTCAAACCTCTTTTTTAATTTATCCACTCCTTCTCCTGCCCACATTGAATTATAATCAGATTGCATTACTTCCATATACTCTGCATCAAGTGATTTTGCAAAAATTTTTGAAAAATAGGATTTTCCAACCCCTGCAGAACCATATAGTAACAGCCTATTTGAAGCTTTAGGTTCTCCGGTCTCCAAAATGGTACTTGTATCTGCTTTCATTTGATTAATTTGACGTTGAAGGAATAATTTCAAATCTTTGTTTATACTTTTACAATTTTCAAGTGTTGGTACATGAGGACTATTTTTAAGCGATTCAAATCCTGAAGGTTTTTGAGCAAAATAATTTTCTACTTTTTTAATAATTTCTACTATTGTTTTTAGATTTATTAAATATGTTCCAAACAATATCGTTAAACTGGTAGCTCCCAAAATACTAATCAATCTTTCATTTTGTTCAATAGTTTTTCTTTGATAATCAAGATTGTTATTAATATTTAAGGCTTCTTTACGTCCTATAATATTATATTCAGCATGGTTATCAGCATTCTTAAAGTTTGGATATCTACTTATTATATTGTGTGATGTTGGCAGAATCATTTTTCTACACATATTCCTTTTCTATGATAATATCAGAATTTATAAATTTTGCAAGCATTATTATAGGTCGAATGTATTAACATTCGACCATTTGTAAAATATTATTTTTTGCCATCTATTTTATCTTCGATAATACTTCCTGCGATGCCACCAAGGTGTGTCATAGATGCCGCTCCTGCTGCTACTGTAGAACCATACCCAACTGCAGCAACAACACCCGCTAGACCTCCTGTTGCAATAATTGCAGCTGCTGCTAAAGCTCCTGTTGCTGCTCCGACAACTATACCTAAAGCTCCACCTTTAGCCCCTTTAAATGTTATATTGGTATTTCTATTTTGCAATTTTGCTTCTTCTGGTCTATTATTCATAGTATTTCTTTTTGCATAATTGTATCGTTGAGATTGGTTAATTGCTTGAATTTTCATATTTAGACTCCTATTAAAATAATACAAGTCAAATATATAATACCAACAAGGTTAGCACAATTAGCCTATTGACTAATTATTTAATATGCAATTTACAATATCATCTGATGAAATATTTAAACAGTCAAGCGCTTCGCAAGTTGTTTGACGTCTTTCCCAAAGACAAGGCATAAGTTCGCAAGTACAATTTTTATTTTTTATAGGAATGACCTTGTCATTATTTGGTATAAGTTTTTTATCATCAGTTGAGCCGAAAATAACATATGTTTTTATCCCTAGTGAAACTGCAATATGCAATGGAGCAGAATCTGAGCATAAAAATTTTTCAGTTGAGGAAATCAATTCTGCAAGTTCTTTTAAGTTTTTAGTCTTTCCATACATATCAGTGTATTTATCTGCTGGAACTATTTTTTTTATAGTTTCAATAGTTTCTTTATCATCCGGACCACCTGCTAGTATAACTTTTTTGCCAGAATCAGCTAGTTTTTCTACAACCTCTGCCCATTTTTCAGCCGATATAGTTTTTATCATATTTTTTTTGACACTTAATAGGCTTACTCCCGGGTGAATTAATACGGTATTATTTTCAACCGGCTTTCTTTTTATATCAAGTGTTGGTAGTTCGGTTTTTATTTCTGTTAAATCTTTTGCTAAATCGTGATACATTTTTGCAGCATATTGATTTTTATTCAATGTGATTGCTTCTGTAAGTAATGCCTCACTTAATTTTCCTGAATCATATCCGTATCTTTTTTTTATGAAAGTTAAGAATAAAAATATAGAAATAAATTTATTTGAGCCAGAAGAAATAACAATATCAAATTTTTTTGTCCATATTTGGAATAATAATTTTAAAAGTTCAAAATATTTCTTCTTGCCTTTTATGTCCGCAAAAAGAGCATTATCTATAACATCAGTAAGGCTTAGTATTCCCTTGCTTCTTGGCTCAAGTGCTAGAGTAATTTCAGATTTCGGAAATTCTTTTTTTATAGATAAAATTGTTGGTAAAAATAAAATTTCGTCGCCTAATCCGCCAAAGTTTATAAATAATATCTTTTTCATAACTCAGTTTTACTTGAAAAATGTTACATTTGCAATAATTGATTTCTTTTCTTGATTAAAATATAATTTTTTTAAAGAGAGTAATGAGATGAAAATTGTTAATAATAATCAACAACAAGAAGAATATAGAGCCTTTTTAAAAAA
Source organism: Candidatus Gastranaerophilales bacterium (assembly GCA_944325535.1). GTDB lineage: Bacteria > Cyanobacteriota > Vampirovibrionia > Gastranaerophilales > Gastranaerophilaceae > CAG-196. The sequence continues at coordinate 6,876 of CALVAL010000018.1, read as the reverse complement.
TATTAGGGAAGAACGGCAAGAAACTTCAAACTTTGCAAAACTTTTATTTACAGTTGTTTTAGCGATTTTATGCGCAGTAATCGTTTGTGTTACTATTGTTGAAAATAATTTTTTCTTGAATAACGTGAATCCAGATGATGCTGAAAATGCAACAGGATTTTTCCATCTTTCAAAAAAACAACGTAAGAATTTTGAAGTTCCATTTTCTCCAAGAAGACAAAATATTTTGCTATTGGGTGTCGATTCAAATGGTAGTGGAACTGATATTTGGGAAGGTACGAGATCAGATACTATTATAATTGTTAATATTGATCCAAAAACACATTCAATAAATGCTATTTCTATCCCTCGTGATAGTAAGGTTTATCTTCCTGATAATAAAGGAGTTCAAAAAATAAATTCAGCACACGCATTAGGCGGGATAAATTTAGTTAAAAAGACTCTTAAAGAGACCTTTGGGATAAAAATTGATAAGTACATAATTGTACATGACGAGGCTGTCGAAAAAGTAGTTGATGCTCTAGGCGGTATTCCTATTTATGTAGAAAAACCTATGAAGTATCACGATTATGCTGGGAAGCTTCATATTGATTTAAATAAAGGTGATACTGTCTTAAACGGGAAACAGGCTGTAGGTTACTTACGATATAGAAAAGACGGCTTAGGTGATATTGGTAGAACTCAACGTCAGCAATGGTTTATGAGAAGTCTTTTTGAAAAACTACATTCTCCGCAAGTAATTACTAAAATTCCTGAGGTTTTAAATGTTTGTAATACTTATATAAAAACTGATATGAGTTTTTATGAATTATCCCAATATGCTGCATTTGCAAGAAGCGTAGATGAAAATAAAATTGAAATTGCAACTCTTCCAGGTGCTCCAAATCAAAGAGGATATATAAGCTATTGGATTTTGGATCCTAAAAAGACTCAAGAAGTTATTAATCGTATGATTTATCGCGATAAACCGACTTTAGATGGCACAAAATTCAAAGCAGGAATTATGTATTCACCTAAAAAAGAAGAAGAAGCTTTAGCGATGAAGGAAAAGCTTATAGAACTAGGATTTGAAGTTAATATGCTTAAAATTACGCACCTTTCTCATACGAGATTTATTGCGAATAAAAATGAAGTTAGTATTGATTTTTATAATTGGCTTCAAAAGAAAATGCCTGAATTGAATAATATGCAATTTATTTATGATCCAACAGAAACATTTTCTGTAGGAAGTGATTTTACATTAGTACTTGCAGATGGCTAAAATTAAGAAAGGATTAGAAATGTTATTAGACTTAATTAAATCAAGAAAAAGCGTAAGAAAATATTCTTCAAAGCATATTCCTGATGAGGATTTAAGAAAAGTTCTAGAAGCTGGTCACCTTGCTCCATCTTGGATGAATGTTCAATCTTGGAAATTTATTTTAGTTAAGTCTCAAGAAACTAAAGATTTGTTAGCAGAGCTATCTGTAGGTCAAGCTCATGTTAAAAATGCTGATGCATTAATTGTTTGTGTTGCAGATAAAAATGCGTGGGAAGAAGCTAAAATTACTCATATAAAAAGTCCCGCACTCAATCCTGCTCTACAAGGGGATAATGGTATTTTAATAAGAACTATGGAACAAGTAATTTATCCGATTTCTTATATGATGCTAGAAGCGGAGTCTTTGAATATTAAATCTTGCATAATTGGTGCTTTAGGAAATGAAATTACAGGCTTATTACCTGATGTTTCAATAAAAGCTAAAGAAAAACTAGGATTGAATGATGACCAAATTATATCAACTATAATTACTTTAGGTTATGAAGAGGAAAATACTCCTACAAATAAAGTCAGAAAAGATTTTAATGATGTAGTATTTTTAGAAAAAATTGGTAACAAATTTTAATTAAATTTTAGGTTCACCATTTATTAATTTTAAAATTTCTACAACTTTTGGCATTTGGCAGTCAAAAGAGTAATGTGCTTTGCGAATTGAGCATTCACTGCAATTTCCTCCCAGCTTGTAGCATTCAATAGCTTGTTCCGTCCAATTCTTGGTAATAGAGCCGGAAATAATCGGTCTTGGCTCTGCTAATACTTGATTTAACATTTAAACACTATCCCCCTAGTATCAAAATAGTACCAAGTATTCAAAATTGCATCATCTAAAAAACTGATTATTTTTTATTGGATTTTCTATGAATAATTTATTCAAATAGTTTTTAATTGATTGAACTCGTTCATCTGGATTTTTATATGAATAGGATAAGCGTTCAATATTATCAATAACCTCAAAAGGTTCTGTTTTTATATTACATTTTTTGAGAGCTTTTTCCCAAAGTTTATAGTCTTCTTTAGAGTTTGCCGGTAACATATTTGCATTTACTGACGCGATAATTACTTTTTGGAAAATTTTTCTTACATATTTTAAATTATTTGCTGCAAATGGTGCTTCTAAATTTCTACCAGCTCTATTGATAAAAATATTTAATAATTTTGCAGTAGTATTCATATAAGATTTATCCTGTAGTGTATCAATTTCATCTACTAAAAATAATCTACCGCCTTTGGTTACAATGTTATTAGGATTTAAATAATCAAATACGCAGTATTGATGTTCAGAAAGCTTGATTTCGTTTAATTTTTCGATATCTTGGGCAATTTCGTTATAACTTGCTTGTGGGATATCTGCGAATTTAGGTAAGTATTTATTTATATAATAATTTTCTTGTTCTTTTTGTTTCATAAAACGTGTAAGGTGTTCTGGAACACCAGCGGGAATATGTTTGCCGACGTTTGGTAAAATTTGTAATTTGCCTAATTCTACGACAGCTTCTCCAAAGTAGTTTTTAAGCTTAGCAAAAAGGCCTCTTCCTAGTTTTAATTTATCTCCAAGATCATTTGAGTTTGGAATCCAGTTGATAGGAACTCTTGCAGCATATTTTTGTGTAATTTTATAAACTGCATTATGACTTCCTTCTTCAATAAATTTTGATGAAATAATAATTGTATCTAATGCTTCAGAGATATTTTGAATTAATTTTGTTTCTTCGTTTTTAGATAAATTCTTTTTTAATAAAGCTTTGTCTAGTTCACATTGAAGTACTCTTGAACTTCCTTTGAAGTTTGTTGTTTGATGTGGGGGTAAATTTGTATATGGATTAAAATTTATATTCATACATTTTTAAAACTTCTAAAAAATAAATTTGCTATTTTATTTAATAAAACAATTTATAAAAAGTCCAGAGAAGATACTTATAGAAAGAATAAGAAGTATAATTTTTAAAGTATCTTTAAGATTATTATTTTTGAGTAATACTAAAAGTCCAAGTCCGGCATTTGATAATAATCCGCTAATGGCTGCTCCAAAGGAGATAGAGCCTTTAATTAACATCATTGTAAGTCCTATAGAGATTGCACAATTAGGGATTAGTCCTATTAAAGAAGCAATTATAGGCTGTAAGATTATATTACCTTTGATTAGTTCAACAATTTCAATATTTGTGAATAAATAGTTTAATGCTAGAGATATGACTAGTATAAATCCAAAGACATTTAATGTATGTAAAATTGGATGTAAAATAATTTCAATTTTTTTCCCTTGAACAATATCGTGTTTACAACACCCTTCTTCAATTTCTGGAAGCATTTCCCTATTTTGGGTTTGAGTAGGAAAAACGAGTTCTAATAAATATCCTGTAAATAGTGCTATAAAGATTTTTATCAATAATATAGGTATAACTAAATTTATTTTATTAGGTGTTGAAAGTAAAATTGGGATTGCTTCATCTGATGTTGCAAGAAAAATTGCAATTAAACATCCGCGGGTTATTATTTTTTTTGAGTATAGTCCCGCGGCAATTACAGAAAAACCGCATTGAGGAAATATTGCAGCTAGTGTGCCTGCAAGAATGCTTGCTTTTCCGGTCTTTTTTATAAAATTATTAATTTTATCAGCATAGTAGAATTCAAGAATTTCTATTATAAAAAAAACTATAAATAAAAACGGTATAATTTTGATACTATCAATAATGGCATCTAAAGCCCAAGGGGACAATGAAATTCTGCTTGTTAAAATATTTAGCCCAGATAGCATTATCAATTTCTCTCCTTACTTATGTGATTGATTTTTTTGTTAAAAAAGATTAACATAATGTAATTAAACATCCAAGAGTTTTTGAAGTCAAATAGGAGTGAGTAATGAAAAGTATTAAAATTAACGAAGAAAAATGTATTCATTGTGGTCTTTGTATAACAGATTGTGTGTCCTCTTGTATAGGTTTTGATAAAAATAATGTTCCGGAAATGAAGGAGGAAAATCGTTGTATAGCATGTGGACACTGTATGGCTATTTGTCCTACAGGGGCCTTGTCTTTTAATGATAAAAATCCTGATGAATTAGAAGAAGTTAACTATGATGATATTTTGGCTCTTATCAAATCGAGAAGAAGTGTAAGACAGTATAAGGAAGAGGAAATTCCTGCTGAGACTATGCAAAAATTAAAAGAAATGCTTCCTTATATTCCTACAGGATGTAATTCACATTCTTTGCATTTTGCTATTGTAGAAAAAAAATCAGTTATGGATGTAATGCGCAAAAAAGTTAGTGCTTTGCTTTTAAAGACAATGTCTTATAAAGCTATGGCTCCAATTATAAATAAATTTTCTCGCTATAAAGATTCGTTTTTAAATGGTGAGGATGTTATTTTTAGAGATGCTCCTCATATGATAGTAGTTTCATCACCGCTTACTGCACCTTGTGCAAATGTTGATCCTATTATTGCACTAAGTTATATAGAGTTATATGCTCAACATTTGGGTTTAGGAACTTGTTGGTGTGGTTTTGCACAAGCTTGTATAAAAATGTTTCCTGAATTATGTGATATTTTAGAAATCCCATCAGGATATAAGCCTGTATATGCTATGTTGCTTGGTATCCCAAAAGTAAAATATCAAAGAGTAATTGCACCTGCACCTTATAAAATTTCTGAAATTACAGAAATTCGAGAAAAGGATTCTTGTATTTTCTGTAAAATTAAAAGGATAGTTACAAATTTCTTGAGATAAAATTTTATGTTAAAATAATCCTATGATAATAAGAAGAAAATCAAAACAAATTTCAATAGGTAATGTTAAAATCGGCGGAGATGCTCCTATTTCTGTCCAGTCAATGTGTAATACAGATACAAGAGATGTATCTGCAACCTTGGATCAAATTGGAGAGTTGGCTGCGGCAGGTTGTGAGATTGTAAGACTTGCTGTTTTAAATAAAGATGCTGCTGCTGCAATTAAAGATATAGTTAAAAAATCTCCAGTACCGCTTGTTGCAGATATTCATTTTGATTATCGTTTAGCTCTTACCTGCATAGAAAACGGCATTCATGCGCTTAGGATAAATCCTGGAAATATAGGTAAAAAAGAACATACTATAAAAGTTGTTGAAGCTGCTAAAAGTCATAATGTTCCAATTAGAATTGGGATAAATGGCGGTTCTTTAGAAAAAGAATTTGAGCAAATGGATTTGCCATTGCATGAAAAAATGGTAAAAAGTGCGTTAAGGCATATTGAAATTTTAGAAGATTTGAATTTTTATGATACAAAGATTTCTCTAAAATCTTCTGATGTATTAACTACTATTGAAGCATATCGTAGTATTGCAAAAATAGTTGACTATCCTTTACATTTAGGTGTTACAGAAGCTGGAACATTGAAGATGGGCCTGATTAAATCTTCCGTTGGATTAGGAACACTGCTTAGTGAGGGAATAGGCGATACTATAAGAGTTTCATTAACAGAAAAACCTGTTGAAGAAGTGCATGCTGGATATGGAATTTTAAAATCTTTAGGGCTAAGAAAAAGAGGGATAAACTTTATTTCTTGTCCAACTTGTGGAAGAACTCAGATTGATTTAATAGGGCTTGCTAAAAAAGTTGAGGAAAGATTCCAAAACTTAGATTTGCCAATTACAATAGCTGTAATGGGGTGCCCGGTAAATGGCCCCGGGGAAGCGAAACACGCAGATTTTGGTATAGCAGGAGCTATTAAAGAAGGGTATATTTTCAAGAAGGGAGAAATAATTGCAAGAGTTCCTGAAGCTGACTTGATTAATTCTCTAGAAAATATTATAATGGAATCATATAGTTTAGTTAAATAAGAATGGGTGTTATGAGAAGAAATTTATTAGTATTAGCTTTATTTTCATTGTTAGTTATTCCAACAATGGCTGCAGTTACTCCTGATCAAGAGATTAGTCCTGAATATATGATTAATTATGGATATTCAGAGGCGGCTGCAGAGCAGGTTATGATTCAAAAAAATCGTATTCAAGGAAATTCTAGTGAGCCTTTGTATGAACAAAAGCACAATAAATTTGTGAGATTTTTTAGAAATTGGTATTCGTATTTAGATCCTGCTCAGGATAATGATGAGAGATATCATCACGATATTAAGATGTCTCCACATTATACAGATTTGTAAGAAGAAAAAAATCGCCTGTATATCAGGCGATTTTTTGTTATATAATACTGTATATGGAAAGATTTAGATTTTTAACATCAGGTGAAAGCCACGGAAAATGCTTAAATGCAATTATTGAAGGAATCCCCGCAGGATTTCGTATAAAAGCTTCTGTAATAAATGAAGATTTGGCTAGGCGACAAGTTGGTTATGGCCGCGGCGGAAGAATGAAGATTGAAAAAGATACTGTTGAAATAAAATCCGGTGTAAGATTTGGTAAATCAACAGGCGCGCCTATTTGTTTAGAGATTAAAAATAAGGATTTTGAGAACTGGCAGGATGTTATGAATACGGAGTATCAAGAATATCCTACCCAAGAGACTCTAAAAAAAATTGAAGAGAAATCTTTTACAACTGTTCGTCCTGGTCATGCTGATTTT
>CALVAL010000017.1 GCA_944325535.1 Candidatus Gastranaerophilales bacterium | reverse complement strand
ATTAGCATTCATTTTAATAAATTCCCCTCTTTCTATACCCAATAGATATTCTAATCAATAAAAAAAATTATTTCTACTAATTGTTACAATTAGTAAATAACACTTTACAAATTCTTAATATCAAAACTATTGACCTTCTTTTCAAAAAAATATATCATTTATAACATGGTTTTGAGTCTATAATAGACGTTATTTTGAATGGAGGTATTGCATGGATTTTCAACACCAAACTTTAAGTGGAACTAAGTATACTGATGCTGATATAAAAAGATTAATTGCAGAATATAATGTGCAATTTATAAAATTGCAATTCGTAGATATAAATGGACAGGTAAAGAATTTAGCTATACCTTCTGAGCATATTGATAGAGTACTTAATAATGATATTATGCTTGATGGCTCATCAATAAAAGGGTTTAGAAATATTGAAACTTCTGATATGTTCTTTTATCCTGATAAAAACACTTTCCAAATTCTACCTTGGCAAGAACGCGATGGTAGAAATTCTGCAAGATTAATTTGTGATATTTATAATGCTGATGGAACTCCTTTTGAAGGTTGTCCACGATGTAATTTAAAAAGACTTATGGCAGAAGCTCAAAAATTAGGTCTTTCAATGAATATAGGTCCTGAAGCTGAGTTTTTCTTATTTGAAAAAGATGAAGAAGATCATATAACAACAAAAACTCATGATAGAGCAGGATATTATGATGTAGGTCCTGATGATTTAGGTGAAGCTGTAAGGGCTGATATTGTCAGCACATTACAAGAAATGGATTTTGATATAGAAGCATCTCACCATGAAGTTGCTGATGGGCAGCATGAAGTTGATTTCAAATATTCTGATATTTTAACAACAGCTGATAATGTTGCTACATTTAGAATAGCAGTAAAAGCTATTGCTGCTCAATATGGTTTGCATGCAACATTTATGCCAAAGCCTGTTTATGGAATAAATGGTTCTGGTATGCACTGTAATATTTCATTATTCAAAGATGGTAAAAATGCTTTTTATGATGAAAAAGCTGAATATCAATTATCTGATATTGCAAAATATTCAATTGGTGGATTATTAAAACATATCAAAAGTATTACCGGTATTTTGAATCCTACAGTAAATAGTTATAAAAGACTTGTTCCGGGATATGAAGCACCGGTTTATATGGCTTGGTCACTTGCTAATAGAAGTGCGTTGCTTCGTGTTCCTGCAAAACGCGGGATTTCTACTCGTGTAGAATTGCGTTCTCCAGATCCAAGCTGTAACCCATATTTAGCATTTGCGACAATTCTTGCAGCTTGTCTTGATGGTGTAAGAAATAAAATTGAGCCGCCAAAACCTGTTGATGCAAATATTTATAAATTATCTGATAGAGAACGTAAAAAAATGAAAATAGAATCATTACCTGGTAGTTTAAAAGAAGCTTTGTACTATATGGAAAAATCATTAATAGCAAAAACTGCTTTAGGACCACATATTTTAGATGAATTTATGACAGCTAAAAATATTGAATGGGATGATTTTAGAACATATGTTTCTCAATGGGAGATTGATAGATATTTAGCTAGATATTAATTTGAAATTAAATTATTAAAAATTGGCAGCATAATAATGTTGCCAATTTTTATTTTGAAAACTAAACATATATTTTTCTGTTTTCAAGCATATTTTTGTATTTCATCAACTCATCAATTTCATCTTTTGTAATCAATTCTTTTATTTCTGGGCCATGAAATGCTTTATATCGTTTTTCAATCTCAGGTGAGAACTTAAAACCTTGTGAAGCAAGAGTAAAATACTCTGCTATAAATTCACTGACATTTGTAAGAGCATTTCTTACTAAAAATTTTTCCGGAGTTTGTTTAAACTTCTCTGAAGTTTCTTTTGTAATATAACCTTTTTTTACGCATTTATCCATTTGTAAATTTCTAAAATAGCCTTCATCATATGCTCTTTTAAAATCATTTGTTAAAATTTGTTTTTCTTTTTTATTAAGAAAAGGTCTAAACAGACTTCTAAAAGCACAAAACATTGCATATAGTGGCTGATTATATTTCATATTCTTTTTATGTAAAAAATGTCCTTCTTCATGTATTACAAGTGATGGATTAGAAACATCTAATCTTGCAGGTCCAAAAATATTAAAATTCCCCATTTGGCAGCCTGCAATGTTATATTTTCTTGGTAATTGTTCTTCATCTAAATATATTTTAGGCAAATTATATCCTTTATTTTTTAATAAAAGATAAACTTTCTCCAAAAAACTTGCGGTATTTATACTATTTGCAGCTTCTTTTTCTATTCCATTAGTTTTACATATTTTTTTTGATGTAGGAATTATTTCTACTTTAGTACCAATATTTTTACTAATTTCTGTACTGGTTTGTTTTAATAAATTCTTATAGGTTTTATATCCTATTTTAAATTGAGAAGCTTCAATCATAAATTTTCTCCGATTATTCACACACAGTATAATAAAAACAGGAAAAAAATTTTTTGCTATTTAGACTTTATTTAATTCATATAAAAATCGCAATCCTTCTAATGTTAGACAAGGATTAACAAAATCAAATTTTCTTGTCATATATTTAGAAACAAGTCCACAATATCCGCCAGTAGCTATTACTGTTGCTTTTTCACCTAATTCTTCCTCACATTGAGAAATTAATCCTTCAATAGCGCAAGCAGAACCTCTTATTACTCCTGACAAAATTGCACTTTCAGTATCATTTCCTATAGCTATTTCTGATTTATCAGGTTCAATTTTAGGAAGTTTAGAAGTATTTAAATTAAGAGCATTTAGTTGTAATTTTACTCCAGGCATTATGACACCGCCTAAAAAGTTTCCATTTTTATCAACAATGTCAAAAGTTGTTGCAGTGCCTAAATCTACTACTATAATAGGCTTTGAATAAAGCATATAAGCACCACAAGCGTTAGCTATTCTATCAGCTCCAAGCTCTTTTGGATTTTTTAATTGAATTTTCAAACCTAAGTTTGATTTTGAATCTAGTAAAATTGAGTTTAAATGAAAAACATTATCGCATGCGTGTTTTATTTTTTTACTCAATTCATTTACTACTGAAGCAATAATACATCCAGCAATACTATATTTTTTGAATAATGAATGTAAAAGAATCTCGTATTCCTCTTGAGGTAATTCTTTATCAGATGCAAGTCTGAAAGTCTCTAGAATACTTTCATTCTCAAAAACTCCTAAAGTAATATTAGTATTTCCTATATCAATTGCTAATAACATTATATTTTTTCTCCATAATTACTCAATGTATTATCAAGTAACAATTTAATTTCTTCTCTATAAATTTTAGGTGTTAGTATCTCGCACAAATCAGCATATCTTAAAAGTCGTGAAAATAGAATCTCTTTTACTTCTCCATAATTGGATACGACAATATCACCATTATCATGAGTTTGTAAAATATTTTCATTTTCTCTTAATGAATATCTTTTAGCAAGTTGTGCTTTCATTTTATAAGTAACAGTAATATCAGAATTTTTTCTTGGTACATATTTATCACTTAAGACTTCAATACCTGAAATTCTACTGCTTTTTAAAACTTTTTCTTTGTTTTTATATAAAACACTAAAAAATAATTGATCTCCGTTTTCTATTGCCTTTATAGGGGTACAAATTTGTTCTGTTCCATTTTTGAGCAAAAATTTAACTTTTCTGTTTTCACTAATAGCATTATCAAAAAGTTCGGCTGTAATTTTATAAGTATTTTTGCTTACTCTTATAATTTTTTTGTTTGTGTATTTATTGAGTTTATCTATTAAATTATCACATAATTGACAATTTTTTTTAGTCATATTCTCTTTTACGGCTATTTGAAGATTATCAAGTAATTTTATTTCACTAGAATTTAAATCTAATCCAAAAGGCATTTTAGTGATGAAATATTTGTTTTGTATTTTAGGAATTTCTATACCACAAAATCTACAAGTATTTATATATTTACAAACAACACTGTTATTGAATATAGCTTCATTTTCTTGAAGGTTTAGTCTATCAACAAGTTCATTCATAGTAAAATTGCCTTGTAATAAGACTTGTAATGTTTTAATTACTTGCATAGAAGAGAGATTTTTTTTAATGGATACTTTAGTCATTATATTCTCTCCTTATACTTTTTAGTTTTTCAATGATTTTTTTCTTAAAATCTTCAGGTTCTAATACCGTACAATCTGCTCCGAATGATAAAATTCTTTGAATAGCTATAAAATCATTATGATATTCTCCTTCAATTATATAACCATTTTCATCAGCTTGTATTATATTTTCATCCTCATTTAATTCTAATACTCCAAAACTCTTCAAATGAAATTTAATTTTTGTAGTCTGAAAGTTTACTTGATTATTTTCAGCAATTCTAAAAATGATATCTTTAATTCTTTTTATATGTAAAACAATTGGTGCTTGTTTTTCTATATTAAATCCATGTAGATATATTTTATCATTTTGAAATACTAATTTTTGGGCAATTATTTCTTTTATAGATTTTTCATCATCGGAAGTTTTTTGATATACAATTTTTAGTCTGTTTTTTCTTTTACAATCTTCAATTAAGGTTTTTATTAATTCTATAGAAAAATCTTTTAGAATAGAAATTCCATATAATTTTTCTTTAATTTCTTTATTACTTGTAAATTCAGCAAGCTTTTTGAATAAGTTATCATAATCCAATAAAAGTTGAATACTACATTTTCCTTTTATTTTTTTATAAGCTTTATTAAGAATTTCAATATCGTCATTATTAATAATTAGCTCAAATGGATGTTTAGTAAGAACATATTTATGATTAGTTTTTGAAGTTGCTCTTGATATTTCACAGCCCATAGCACGAAGGGTATTCAAATCGATTCTTATAATATCATTAGAATGGCTACGTTCCATTATGTTATAGTTAATAAATGCTTCTTTAATTTCTTCTAATGAACGAGGTGCTTGTATAAGCAAACCTACAAGTACTAATGCTCTCATGCCTGTTAGCGATATCTGATTTAATTCAGTTTTTTCAACTATTCTATGCACAAAAATATCCCTCACTTAATCACTATTTGCATAAATTAATTAAGTATTCAATTACATTTTCGCAATATCTTCTATCTGTTGCACTGAATGGTAAAACATCTCCAGAAAAGCTCTTTTTGATTTTAGATATAACTCCAAGCTGCTTACTTCTTGGAATATAATCTATTTTTGTAACTATCGTAAAAATAGGTAAATTATAATTTTCCACCCATTCTCGCATTTGAAAATCATTTTTTTGGATTTCATGCCTTGCATCAATAAATTGAATTAATGATTTTATTTGAGAACGATTAAGCAAATATTCTTCTAAATATTTTTGCCATCTTGCTTGTGCTTCTTTTGAAACTTTTGCATAGCCATATCCAGGTAAATCTGCAACAGTAAACAAATCTGAAAAATTGAAAAAATTAATAAGTCTTGTCTTTCCCGGAGTATTTGATGTTTTAGCTAATCTTTTGTTATTACATATAGCATTTATAAAAGACGATTTTCCGACATTAGAACGTCCTAAAAGCGGAAATTCAGGAAGGCTAAAATCAGGACATTGAGAGAGCTTTTCTGCACTTACTATAAAATTTGCATTAAGCTGTTTCATTTTCTTTTTCCCTTTTTTCTTGTCTTTGTTTTTCTCTATGATTTACTATTGATAATAATTTGTATAATTTTTCGTTGTTCACAACTGTAAGTTGTGCTTTATTTTTTAGTAAACTAACATCAATTGAAGGTTTTTGTTCGAAAATATTTTCTGTTTGAATACTGACAATTTGGATAAAATTATCCCTTAAGATACTAAGGGGTTCTTTTAAAAATGTTTCAAATGTCTTAAATATATTCATCTTTACTTCCAAGTTTAGTATAAATATTGTATAATAGATAGAAAGAAAAGTAAACGCATGAAAGATAGAGAAAAAGAGTACATAGACGGATTTAAAACGTATTTGAGCGTTGAAAAAAATTTTTCTGAACACACACTTAGTGCTTATTGTTCAGATATAGTTAGTTTTATTCTTTGGCTTGATAATACAAGTTGTATAGATGCTGACTTTAATAAATTGAGAGAATATTTGCATTTTATTCAAAGGTTTGATTATAAAAAGACAACTATAGCAAGGAAGGTTGCTTCTATTAGAACTTTTTATAAATTTTTATTTAGAGAAAGATATATAGATTCAAATCCGGCAATATCTCTTTCTGCACCTAAAAGACCTAAATCATTACCAAAATTTTTGACTCCGGAAGAGGTAGAGCAAATTTTGAATAATGTAAGAATTGATACTCCTGCAGGATTTAGAAACAGGGTTATTCTAGAACTATTATGGGCTACAGGCATGCGTGTATCTGAGCTTAGTAATTTGAATTTCGGAGATTTGAATATTGAAGAAAATGAAATAAGAGTATTCGGTAAAGGTGCAAAGGAAAGAATTGTACTTATGTCTGATAGGGCTAAAAAATATTTGATTCAATATATTAATTCTGCAAGAAATTTAATTGCGCCTGATTATGATACTGGTGAAATAAATGATGATACTCCTTTATTTATAAATAATACAGGATATAGACTTCAAAATAAGACGATTAGAAAAGTAATAAATGAAACAGTAGAGAAAATTGAACTGCCTAAAAAAGTTACACCTCACGTATTTAGACACAGCTTTGCTACAAAATTGATTGAAAATGGGGCTGATTTGAGAGTTGTTCAAGAATTATTGGGTCATGCCGGTATTTCTAATACACAAATTTATACACATATTTCAATGAAACATATGAAAGATGTATATGAAACAGCTCATCCTCATGGCGGCTAAATTTTATTCATTGTCCATAATTGATTTTAAATCAGGATATTTTTCTCTGAATTGGTTAGTAGTTACTTCACTAGTAATGCCTTGGACTGATTGGTTGCAGTTGAGTTTGTATAAGCCTATTTCTTGAGAATTTTCAATAGGATACAATTTTAATTTATATCCATTCTTTGCGGCTACTATTTTAGTCTCATTTCTTACCTCATGCAGCCAGAACCAAGCATCATCATTTGTTGGAATTATTTCCATGAATTCTGATTGATTTTCTACATTTTTATGAAAACAATGAGGTGGATAAAGTACGCCTCCAAATCCTATAGGGAAATTTAAATAACTTGGAAGATATGTATCATTATAGATATAATTTCTGCGATTTAGTTTAAATTTACCATTCATAGCTGGTACTAAGCGCATAGCTCTATTTGCTATTACACATTTTGGATATTTTTGATGTTCTTCTATAAGATTTTTTACCAAATCTTTATCATAATAATAATCATCATCCACTGTAATTATAATATCATTTGGATACTCTTTTAATGCTGGTATGAGCTTTTTATAAGAGCGAATATCGCTAAACCATTTAATTTTAAGACCATACTTTTCTAGAGTAACTAAATTATCCGGTAATTTTTTATCTGGAAATTGTTCTTCAGCTAGCCAAAGTACAACTAAATCCGGTTTGAGGCTTTGTTGAAGAAGTGTTGTAATAGTTTTATAAACAATTTCAATTCTTGCAGGAAATGTTGTTAATGAAACTATTATTCTTGGACTTCTTGTCTCGATATTTATTCCAATTTCATTTATTTCTTGGAAATTGTATTTATATTTGAATTTTTTACAAAATTTCATTGTAAATAATCGCATAACTATATGTTCATCAACTACTCTTATAGAAAATATGGCATCTAATTTGCTTCTAAAATTTTGTAAAAAACCTACACTCATTTCTTATTCCTCTTGGCTATTTTAAATATTAACATATCAATATAGAATTGGGAAATGTTAATTTTTGGTTAAAAATACGAGATTTTTGCAAATGAGAGTAATAATAAAAGTGTTGAAAGAAACACTTGTTGAATATGAAAGGAGAACATCATGAAATTCTTAATTAAAAAATCACCAGATGGGTTCATAAAATCCGTAAATGATGAAATTAGTTCTATTTTAAACAGAAATTTTGACAGCTTTTTCCCTGAATACATTTATAATGAGGAAGTTGATAAGTTTGCAATGCCTGTAGAATTGCATGAGAAAGACAATGAATATAGTGTAAAAGCAGAACTTCCTGGAGTTAAAAAGGAAGACTTAGATATTGATATTGATAAAAACCATATAACAATTAATGCTAAAAAAGAAGAAGAACACAAAGAAGATACTAAGGGTTATAGAAAATCAGAATTTAGATATGGTGAATTTTCAAGAACAGTATACTTCCCTCAAGAGATTGATGTTGAAAAAACTAATGCTAAATTGGAACATGGTATTTTAAGTATTATCGCTCCAAAACTTGAATATAAAAAAGATAATATTAAAAAACTTACAGTAGAATAATTTAAGTAATTCAGATAATCGCAGGATTGAGCTAAAAACTCAATCCTGTTTTGAAATATTTTTAATTAATAAATTCTCTTAATTCATTCATATTACCAATCATATAAAATGAGCCGCAAATAATTGTAAGTTTGTTAAAATCTAGTTCTAGAATATTGTTGTATTTCTTAGAATTTATAGGACATTTTGCTTTAAGCTCATTGTATGTAGCAGCATTAGGATAATCAAATTCATTTAGGAATATTTCATCATCATCTTTAAATAAAATATTCATCATTTTTTCATAATCCTTTGTTCTAAGACATCCAAAAATAAATCTTCTTTTTTCATTTGGAAAATAATAATCTAAATTTTCTCTTAAAGCTTTTACTCCATTAGGATTATGTGAAGCATCAATTATAAGATTTTTTTCAGGAATGTATTGAAATCTACAAGGATTTTTAACTTTTTTAAGTCCTTCAATAATAGTCTCATCAGAAATATCTTTGAATAAATACTGAATCGCATTGATAGCTAAAGCTAAATTTTCTACCTGATGCATTCCTTTTAATGAGCAGGCTTCTATAAACATTGGATTAACAAAAGGTGTTGCTAGAATAAACATTGAATTTTCTTTATCAGCTTTATCCCTTATAGCCTCATATCCCACACTTGTGATTACAGGACAATCTTTTTTAATTATTCCGGCTTTTTCATAAGCTATTTCATCTTTAGTATTACCAAGTCTTTCAGTATGGTCTAAGTCTATTTGCGTGATAATTGAACAAAGATTTTTTTTGATAACATTTGTAGCATCTAATCTACCGCCAAGTCCTGTTTCTAGAATAACAATATCAACATTATTTTTTTGAAAATACAAAAACATAACTACTGTTAGTATTTCAAATTCAGTAAGATGAATATTATTATTTTTAGCTTTATTTGTAACATCAAATATAAGGTCGCTGAACTCTTCTTTGGGAATATTTTCACCATTTATTCTAATTCTTTCGGTATATTCCCAAATATGGGGACTGGTATAGAGTCCGACTCGATATCCTGCTTCTTTTAAAATTGATGCTAAAATAGTGCAAACTGAGCCTTTACCGTTAGTTCCTGCAACATGAATACAATTAAGCTTATCTTGCGGATTGTCAAATAAGCTAAGAATTTTAGAGATTCTATCTAATCCTAAATCAATATGAAAATTACCTTTACTAGTTAATATTTTAATAGCTTTTTTATACATTATATTTATACTCTAATAAACTATTCAACTTTAAATCCAATTTTTGTAGATTTCGTTCTATCCATTAACAGGTCTATAGCTTCTCTTATGTCTTCTATATCTGTTTTGTAATCTTTGCAATGTTGGATGAAATAATGTTCAAGCTCTGCAACTCTTTTTGCTAAATCTTTATTTTCTAACGCAAATTGGCGTAATTGTATAAAAGCCCTTACTACTTGAACATTTATTTCGATAGCCTGTTTGCTGTTTAAAACGCTAGAAAGCATTGTAACTCCATGTTCAGTAAATGCATATGCATTACTTGTACTGAATTTTAATCGCTTGAGGCGGTCACAATTTGTGACCAGCTCCTTTTGTTCTTCATCAGTAAGCTGAAACATGAAATCATCTGGAAATCTACTTAGATTTCTTTTGACTGCTTGATTTAGCTTTTTAGTTTCAATTCCATATAATTCAGCCAAATCTCTATCAATCATAATACGCTTATTTCTAATTGTAAAAATTTTTTCCTGTAATACATCGAAAGAAACTAAATTATTTTTCATATTTAATCCTTTTTAAGCTTCACTTTCAGCAGGGAGTTGATTTTTAGGAATATATTCTTCTATTTCTTCTTCTACAGGCTTAATTGGTAGTCTAAATCCGAAAGTAGAGCCTTCTCCTTCTTTAGAGTTTACAAACACTTGTCCGTGGTGATGTTTTTCTACAGTCACTTTTACCAAATGCAGCCCAAGACCGGTTCCTTTAACAGTATGAGTCGCATTTTCACATCTATAGAATCTATCGAATACTTTTTTAAGATCTTTTTCTGGAATTCCAGGACCTTGATCTTCGACACTTACTTCAATATATTCACCATCTCTTGATTGCTCTATTCTAACTTTTATACGTTTGCCATCAGGTGAATACTTGATAGCATTAGATAAAATATTCATGAACGCTCTTGAAATGCTATCGACATTGATATAAATTTGTGGCAAGTCAGGTTCTCTCATAATAGAAATTGTTAAATCATGTTCCTTAGCTAATACTTGCACTTGATTTATAGCGTCTTCTACGATTTCTACAATATCTTGTTTTGTTTTTTCTAATTTAACATTCTGAGCTTCGTATCTTGAAAAATCCAAAATATCATTTACCATTCGATTTAAACGAATAATTTCTTGATTCATTACCCCAATAAACTCTCTTTGGGTATTAAAATCAAAATCATTACCAAAGTTATACAAAGTATCGATATAACTTCTTAATACGGTAACAGGAGTTCTTAATTCATGTGATACATTAGAAATAAAATTAGATCTAAGCTGATCCATTTCAACATCTTTTGTTACGTCAATTAAAACGATTATATATCCGACATAAGAATTTGAACGGGTAAACATTGGAGAAATTAAACATTTCAAAATTCTTTGGTCTATTTCGATATTGAAAGGTACAGGAGCTCCATCATCATCTAATGGAGTATCTTTAAACTGAGTAATTTTTTTTGCAAAACAAAATTCTCCGCTAGAATCACAGAATTGTTGAATTTGCGTATTTATTATATCTTCTTCTTCGACTTCTAAAAGGCGTTTTGCATAATTATTTACCATTATGACTTTATCGTGGTTATCACATACAACAACACCGTTTACAATACTCATAAGCACTGATTCAAGCTTATTTCTTTCAAAAGTCAAGCTTTCTATGGTCTGTTCATTGTATCTGCTAAGCCTTTCGGACATATCATTGAATGCTGAATACAATTCTTTTACTTCATTATCAACATCCTTGTCATTAATCATATATCCGAATTCACCGGAAGAAATCTTTTTAACCCCTTGATGAAGCTTTCTTAATTCTCTTGTAATAATAGATGAGTTCATATAAATAATTCCGACGATTACAAGCCAAGCAAGTAAGAAAACTGTTGCAAGAGATAGCTTAGATGTTGCAGATACTCTATCAATTATGTTTCCGCTTAACCCTACTTCTACAGAACCTACTACAGATGAGTTGCCAAGATTTTTTACCTCCATTGGAGAACTTACTATAATTCTTGCCTTTTCAGCTTGCTCAGAATAGTCATCTTTGCTTGAATATATGATTTTAGATTTATTATCTCTAAAAATTATAAAAGCAATATCATTATTACTTTTAAGCACAGAGGCTGAATTTGAACGTAGAGCATCATACTTAGCTAATTCAGGAACTTCCTTAGTAATTTCAACTCCTTCAATAGCTAATGTCTTGGATAAGACTTGGGCAAAATTCTTATAAGCAGTATTCATATTTTGGCTGATACTGTATGTAGCAAAGCCTGCTGCAAGAAAAATAAAAGCTGTACTAACACTCAAGCCCGCAAGAATTAAACGAGTCTGAGCAGTCATACCCTTTTTTTTATTAGTCTTTGTTTTCTCTATTTCAGCAGCTTTCTCCATACCGAAATTATATCATGCAAACTATTTCTAGGCAATGTAATGATTCTTAATAATTATTTTGTAGCTGCAAAAGTTAGTTCAGGATTTTCTAATTCTCTTTTGATGTCCTCGACAGAGACGTGAATGACAGGTGAATTATCATCTTTTTTTAAGTAAACATCAACGATTCCAGCCTGTACTATAAATCTTTTGCAAAGAATACATATAAAATTGTGGCCATAAATGTACATCGTAGCACCCATAGAACGGTCTTGACCAGCTTGAATGATTGCATTTTGCTCAGCATGAATTGATCTGCAAGTCTCATAGC
The DNA here is from genome assembly GCA_944325535.1 of Candidatus Gastranaerophilales bacterium. Classification (GTDB taxonomy): domain Bacteria; phylum Cyanobacteriota; class Vampirovibrionia; order Gastranaerophilales; family Gastranaerophilaceae; genus CAG-196. The sequence goes on along the minus strand of CALVAL010000017.1, from coordinate 19,686 downwards.
AAGTACCTGATGGAATATTATTTTTTATACGATAACATTCACCTCTTTCATAGCAAGACTCAACTCCTGATGGTGTGCCATTGTATCCGGTAGCTTTTATTTTTTTATCTTGTCCAACAATTACTGCTCCTACTTGTGCTCTTAGACAATTTGAGCGTGATGAGCAAGTCTTTGCCATATCCAAAAAATATTCTGTCCAAGATTTTATTGCCATAACATATTCCCCTATTTTTCTAAATTATACAATAAAAAAGCTGCAAGTGTAGTTTGCAGCAGGAAGATTGAATTTAGTAAAGTGTAGGGGTAAATAGTAACACTTAGAGATTCGATGTAAGTACTAAGTGTTTAAGATTTTACAGTGACTTCTTCTTTGAAATAATCGACGACGGTGTCTAGCACATTATCAAAGAAGAAGTCCAATTCTTGTGACAATGACATATCAATTGTATTCATTCTTAAATCTTCAGTCTTGTTAAATCTTGATAACATTTCATTTTCGATACGCATATTCTTTTCTAATCCTTTCCTAAATAATTCTCTGGGGTGTTTACTTTCTGTTTGCTTACATTTTTTATATCGGCATTTTTTTTGAAAACTTTAGGATTTTTATTTATATTGTTACAAATATTTACATATTGTTTTTAATGATATTTTTTTGATAGTCAATGTTTACTTAAGACTATCTTTGTATTAGAATTAGCATACAAATAGACATATTGAGGGGTGTATTAAATGAAATTTGTTGCTAATAAGGATGATTTATTAAACGGTATAAAAATTGTAGAGCGTGCTACTGTAGTAAAAGGCTTGCAGCCTGTACTAGCGAATGTTTTGATAGAAACAGTAGGTGATAATCAGATTAAGCTTACTGCAACAGATTTTGATTTATCCATTATTACGTTAATTGATGCAAATATTGAGGCAGAGGGTAAAATTACACTACCTGCAAAGAAATTGAGTGAAATTCTAGCAAGATTAAATGATGAGCTTGTTAATTTAGAATTGAACGGCTCTACAGCAACAATTACCTGTAGAAATTCAAAATTTGATATAATCGGTATCTCAGCAAATGAATTCCCTCAAGTAGAAGAAAATATTGCAGAGACTGATTGCATGGAAATTGAGACAAAACCTTTCATAAAAGCCATAAGAGAGGTTGTATCAGCTGCTGCAGGATATGAAACAAATAATCTGCTTTCAGGTGTTGTATGTGAGGTTAATAAAAACATTCTAGAAATGGCTGCGACAGATGGTAATAGACTTGCAAGAGTAAGAGAGGTTGTTAAAAATACATCATCTGATGGTGAAAATCCTTTTGAAATGCTTTTATCTTCAAAAGTTTTATCAGAATTATCAAAAATCTCTTTATTAGTAGATGCAGAGAATATTAGAATTTGCAAAGAGATGAAAAAGATTGTGATTACAATTGATAAAACAAAAATTGTTACTCGTCTAATGCAAGGACAGTTCCCTAAATATAACCAATTGATTCCTCAGACATTTCCTAAGGAAGCAAAGGTTAATAAAAACAACTTGATTTCAGCTCTTGAAAGAGTTGCAGTTATGGTTAATGAAAAAAATAGTATTGTTAAATTTGAATTTATAGATAATACTCTAAAGCTATCAGGAGATACTCCTGATGCTGGTAACTCTCAAGATGAAATTGATATCAATTATATGGGAGAACCTTTAGCGATTGCGTTTAATTATAAATTCATTTTAGAATTCTTAAAAATAGCTGAATCAGAAGAAATAAGTGTAAAATTGAATTCACCATTATCAGCAACAGTATTTGCACCATTATCTGATGAAGATTATATTTACTTGGTAATGCCTGTTCAGTTAAGAAGCTAAAAATTAAAAAATAATTAATAATAGTAATATTAATATAAAAAGCGTTAATAATATTATTAACGCTTTTAGTTTTGTAGTTTTATGAATTTTACCCTAGATTCTCCTAAAAGCCGGATAAATATTTATATTGTGTATTGATAGTTTTAATAAAAAATTTTAAGGAGAAAAATGAAAGAATACCATATTCTATCGCTTTCAGGCGGCAAAGACTCAACAGCATTAGCCTTTTTCATGAAAGAAAATATGCCTGATATTTTTGAAAAATTAGAATTTGTTTTTTATGATACAGGATGTGACCTTCCTGAAACATATGATTATTTAAATAAGATAGAAGTTTTTCTAAATAAAAAAATAACAAAAGTCATTCCTGAAAAGAGTTTTGATCATATTTTCGATACCAGCTTACTTATTCCTGCTCCTCATAGAAGATATTGTACAGTATTATTAAAAGTAGAACCTTCTTTAAAATATATTCAAAAAAAAATTGAAAAAGAAGGGGATGGATTTTTTTATTTTTATATAGGTCTAAGAGCTGATGAAAGAAATCGGAAAGGTGTTACTCCTACCACATTAAAAAATCGAAATATAATGAAAGGTATTTATCCGTTTATTGAATATAGTATTTACCAAAATGATGTAGAAAATATTTTAGTAAAAAGTGGAATAAATTACCCTGATTATTATAAGTGGAGAGCTAGAAATGGTTGTTATTTCTGTTTTTATCAAAAAGCTTCTGATTGGATAAATTTGTACAAATATCATCCTGATTTATATAAAAAAGCAATGTATTATGAAGAAAATGGTAGAAAAGCTTATGGGGAGGTTTTCCGTTGGTGTCCAAAAGGAACATTAAGAGAGTTAATTGAACCTGAAAATATGAAAAAATATATACAAGAAAAACAAGAGATTTTAAAGAATAATTTGTATGCTAAAAATCTTTTAACAACCTTTAATATTAAATAAAATTATATACAGTCTTTGAGTATTTTCCATAATGTCCTGATTGGGAAAAAATATAGACTTAAAATTTATTTTACGAATCAAAAGATTGAACTCGCTTAAAAAGTGTAGTAGAATTAACTCATATAAAAGATTGTGAGGTATATTGTGAAGGGAAAAGCTTTTAAATTCGGAGATAATATTTCTACAGACCATATAGCACCAGGAAGATTGTTTCATTTGCGCTCTGATTTGAATGAGTTTGCAAAACACGTTTTAGAAGATGCTGATGAAAATTTTGCAAAGAATATGTCTAAAGGTGATTTTGTTGTAGCTGGAAATAATTTCGGTCTAGGCTCATCAAGAGAGCACGCTCCTCAGATTATTAAAATAGCAGGAGTAGGGGCTGTAATTGCAAAATCATTTGCTAGAATTTTTTATAGAAATGCTATTAATATCGGTCTACTTGCAATAGAATGTGATACTGATAGTATCGATGCCGGTGATGAATTAGATTTGGATATAAAAGCAGGTACTCTAAAAAATCTTACAAAAGGTACGATTACTACAATTGAGCCATTGCCTGATGTTATGATAAAGCTATTAGAAGATGGCGGATTAATTGAACATATTAAAAAGAATGGTGATTTAGTTTTAGGATAATAGGAGATAATATGGCAGATTCTAAAAAGAACTTAATTTGTCCAGCATGTGGCGAAGAATTGGTCAAAATATATGATTCAGAAAAGAATATCAATTTAGATATTTGTCTAAACGGATGCGGTGGTATCCTCTTTGATAATCGAGAGTTGAATAAATTTGATGAAAAGGGAGAAAAAGCAGATTCTATTTTTAAAGAAATTGAAAATAGAACTTTTAAAGAAGTGGATACTAATGCAGTAAGAAAATGTCCAATATGTAATGTTCCTATGGTAAAAATGGGTGCAGGAATTGCAGGTGTAGAAATTGATAATTGTAATGTATGCGGTGCAAAGTTTTTGGATAATAATGAGTTAAAAAGAATTCGTGAAGGCGTAGCTGAAGATTATTCTCATCTTGATTCTCTACTTGATAATTTGTATAAAGATAATTTAAAAAGCATAGTTGGAGAAGAAAACATGAAGAAGGCAAAACCTTCTCCAAGACGTCAATTTTTTGAAAATTTAGTAAAAGCATACTTAATGAAATAAGTGAAAAAGTAGAGGGCGGGTTTGGTTTTACCAAACCCGCCCTTCTTATTATAGTATAATTTTCAAATTACATAAATTTAAGATTTACATAAATTGAACTTATCAATAATGATACAAATACAACTGCAACACCATATTTCATAAATCTCATGAAGAACATTGGGTGTCCTTCTTTTGCAGCGTTTTCTGATACGATAACGTTTGCAGCTGCACCAATCATAGTCATATTTCCACCAAGACAAGCTCCTAATGATAAGCACCACCATAGAGGAGCTGTATATTCAGCTCCCATAGTCTTTTGGATTTCTACAAGCATAGGTGACATTGTAGCAGTATAAGGGATGTTATCAATGATACCTGAAATTACACCTGATGCCCAAAGAATAAGCATAGAAGCTGCTTCTTGAGAACCTTGAGTAACTTTCAAAATCCATTCAGCCATTAATTTGATACCGCCTGATGCTTCTACACCACCGATTATAATGAATAGGCCGATAAAGAAGAATATAGTATTCCATTCAACATCTCTTAAGATATCAGTAGGTTTTTCAAATAATAGCAAGAAGCTCGCACCTAGCATTGCAGCAACACAAGTCTCAATATGAGTAATATCATGTGTTACAAATCCTATAATTACAAGAGCTAATACAATCATTGATCTTATCATTAAATTTTTATCAGTGATTGTTTTTGAGTTATCAATATTTGCAACTTCTTGCATTTTTTCAGCAGTTGCGTGCAATTTCTTTTTGAATACCAATGCAAGTAGTGCAAGTGTTACTAAAATAATTATTGCGATTACAGGAGTTAAGTTATTAATAAAATCCATGAATGAGAATCCTGCAGCACTTCCGATAATGATATTAGGAGGATCACCAATTAATGTTGCAGTACCACCGATATTTGATGCAAATACTTCAGTTAGTAAATAAGGAATCGGATCGATTTCTAATTGTCTTGCAATAAAGAATGTAACAGGCATAATTAGGATTACTGTAGTAACATTATCTAAAAATGCACTTGTTACAGCTGTGAAAAGACCAAGAGCAACTAAAATTGCGATAGGATGTCCTTTTGTCATTTTTAATAATTCATTTGCAATGTAGTTGAATACACCGCTTCTTGTTGAAATACTAACAATAATCATCATTGATACTAATAAGAAAATTACGTTAAAATCAACAAAATTGATAAAGTAGTGTGGATTTAAAACTCCATCAATACTTTTTGCTTGGCTTACTAAGCCTAATAAAATTGTAATACCTGCTCCTAAAAGAGCGATTGTAACTTTAGGAATTTTTTCTGTCGCTATGAAGATATAAGCGAGAATTAAAATTCCTGCTGAAATCAACACATTATGTGCTGAGACAAAACTGTGAATTAATTCCATACTTTCTCCTTTTTAACTAAATTTCTAAAACATTGATTTATGAATATTTTCTATGGTGCATTAGGAAATACTTCAGTTTTGAATAAGAAAGCAATATTATTAAAATTTTTATTTATGTATTTTTCACTAAAAAATGAATCGAACTCAGAATGATTAAAATTTTTGAGTCCGATATTTCCGCTTAAGCCACTACTATCATTATTATTAGTTGGAATGATTATATAACTTTCAGTATCTAAGGTGGCAGAAATATCGCAATGCATTTCATCTTGTTGAGTAGAAATATTAGCTTGAGAGCAAAAATCATTTGCATCAACAAAATTTGTTAATCCAAAAATCAAAAATAAAAAGATAAAAAGTATTTTTGCGATTACTCTCATAGCTAAATTTTAGCACAAAAAAGTATTATACATTTTTTAAATTTAAAAATTATTCCTGACTTTTGTTTAGTCTTGCGGTTATTCTTCTAATTCTTTCTTTTAAGTAATCAGTTTCTCGTTGCTGTCCTAGTTCAATGTAGATATTTTTAGATTTTTCATATAGATTTATTGCATCTTCCGGGCTTCTTCTTTCTATCATTCCTGCAATATCAGAATATGTGAATGCAAGTTGAGTTTTTACTCCAGATTTAGATGTAGGTGCTCTATGAATGCTTTCATAATTTTTTAGATGCTCATCATAGTTTGCTATAATATTTTTACAACAGGATTTTTTTTGCCTTAAAACATTAAATAGCCCTCTTCTGTTATTTGTATTTCTATATAAATATTCTAAATCTGTAAGTCTTGCAAGTTCATGAAAACCGTCTTTCTTTTTTCGATTGGTCTCAAGTGCTAATCTTAAATATTCTTCTGCGTTTGGATGTCTCAGATTAACACAAAGTTTACTCAGCTCATTTATAAATAAAGCTCCGAGGCCTGACTTTCCGTTTTCATTTAGTTGTTTTGATAAATCCAGTGTTTTTTCACAAAACTCTTCGATTTGTCTTTCTCTTAGGAACATATCTCCAAGATTTTTAAACTCAGCTTTTGCTGTACGATAATCTTGGCTTGGTGAGAAACAACGCTTACTAAAATCAGCGTATGCGTTTTTTATAAAGTTTTGTTGAGGCCCCAATTTTGCTAAAAATTTCATATATTTATAAAGTAAAGAACAAGAAAAAAATTGCTATCGAAATTTATAGTATAATTTATTCATGGAAAATCTTGAGCAGATTAAAAAAGCTATCGAAATTGAGGTTAAGTATAAATACATTAATATTAACGGGAAAAGTCGTAGTTTTTCATCGTTTATTTGTTCTGAATTGAAACGAGAAATAAAAACTTCTCAAAATCCAAAGTGGAAAGTGCTTCTTGAACATTTTGAACGGTATTCAATGGATACTCTGCCTCAAAGAAAAAAATCCTTGGAAAGACTCATAAATGTAATAAAATCTGAACTAAATCCTGAAAAAGAAACAATAAGAGATAACAATTTGACTCTCAAATCAGATGTAATGTATCTTAAAGGAATTGGTCCTAAAATTGCTTATATTTTGAATAAGCTCGGGATTTATACTGTATCTGATTTATTATATTATTTTCCTCGTAAACACGTCGATTACTCGACAAGAACAAAAATCCGAGATTTAGAGGTTGGGGAAAATACGACAATTTTTGGTGTCATTCGCTCTGTTGAAGCATTCACAACAAAAAATAATCTTGGAGTTATTAAGGTCAAAATTAATGATGGTACAGGAAATATTGGACTGAACTTTTTTTCTGCAAGGAGTAGCAAACATATTTTAGAAAGAATGAAATCTCAATTCCCAAAAGGTTCAGGAATTATGGTCTCAGGTACTGTCAAATTAAATTCTTATGATGGAATGCTTACTTTAGATAAGCCAACATATTCAATTATGGACGAGGATATTTTAAACCCATCTAATTTAAATCTTGCAAGGATTGTTCCAATTTACTCCTTAAGTGAAAATCTAAATATAAAGACTCTTAGAAAAGCTATTTTTAATGTAATTCAAATTTTTAAGGATGAAATTGAGACAATTTTACCTACTTATATTTTAGAAAAATATAATTTATTTGAAAAAAAAGAAGCGCTAGAGCAAATCCATTTTCCAAAAGATAATGAATCCTTGCAAAAAGCGAGATTTAGTCTTGTATTTGAGGAATTCTTTCTAATCCAGCTAAGACTTGCTATTTTAAGAGAAGAAAATAGCAAAAATATTTTATCTATTCCGCTTGAAATTAAACAAGACGGACTAGTAATGAGATTTATTAATTCTTTGCCTTTTGAGCTTACTCAGGCACAAAAACGTGCAGTAAATGAAATTCTGAACGATTTGCATTCCAATAAGCCTATGCAAAGACTCTTGCAAGGTGATGTAGGTAGTGGAAAAACTGTCGTTGCAACAATTATGTTGCTTGCAGCAGTAGAAAATGGCTACCAAGCTGCGATTATGGCTCCGACAGAAATTCTTGCACAACAGCATTATAACAATCTTATTAAATGGCTTACTCCTTTAGGACTTAAGGTTGAATTGTTATTAGGAAGTATTGGAAAAAAACAGCGCAGAGAGTCTGAAACTAATCTTAGAAACGGGCAAGCAAATATTGCAGTAGGAACTCACGCTCTAATTCAGGATGGGGTGGATTTTGCGAACTTAGGTGCTGTTGTAATCGATGAACAGCATAGATTTGGTGTAAAACAAAGACTAGCTTTAAGAAAAAAATCTCAAAACCCTCAAATTTTAACAATGACAGCGACTCCTATTCCAAGAACGCTTGCAATTACAATGAATGGGGATTTGGATTTGACTATAATTGATGAGCTTCCAAAGGGGAGAAAACCAATTATTACAACACTTGCTAATTCAAGACGACAAATCTCTGATCTTATAAGAAAAGAAGTTGAAGCAGGTCGTCAAGCTTATATAGTCTATCCTTTGATAGAAGAAAGTGAGACTCTATCAGCTAAGGCTGCAACTATAGAAAAAGAAAAATGGCAAAATGATGTATTTCCTGAATATAAAATCGGACTTTTACATGGAAAGCTAAAAAATGATGAAAAAGACGATGTAATGGAGAAATTCAAAAACAAAGAGTATGATATTTTAGTTTCTACTACTGTCGTAGAAGTAGGAGTTGATGTTCCAAATGCGACAGTAATAGTAATTGAAAATGCAGAACGTTTTGGCTTATCTCAGCTTCATCAGCTAAGAGGCAGGGTAGGAAGAAGTGATTTGCAATCTTATTGTATTTTATCATCAAATACAAAATCACAAGAGACAAAAGCCCGTTTGAATATAATGACTCAAACGAATGATGGCTTCGTAATCGCAGAAAAAGATTTACAGCTTCGAGGCCCTGGAGAATTTTTAGGTACAAGACAAAGCGGACTTCCTGATATGATTATTGCTGATATTGTTAATGATGCGAAAGTTTTGGAATTGGCTAGAGCGGAAGCGATTAATTTTGTCAAAAACTATAATATTGAAGATTATCCAAGATTAAAAGAAGCAAAAAGTCTTAATTATGATGGTGATTTATTTGGTGCTGGATAAAATTAACTATACATTTTCTTTTTTAGTTCTATAATTTAGTTAAGAAGGAGAAAATTATGAAAAAAGAATTAATTTTTTTAGGGCCTCCTGCTTGCGGAAAAGGGACTCAAACAAATCATTTATCAGAATTTTTAAATTTACCGCACGTTGATACCGGCTCATTATTGAGAGCAGAAATTGCAAAAGAATCTGAAGAAGGTAAAATTGCAAAAGGTTTTATTGATAAAGGTCAGCTAGTTCCTGCAGAGTTAGTTGGTAAAATTATTGCAAAAAAATTAGCATCAGATGATTGCAAAAACGGATATGTTCTTGATGGTTATCCACGTAGCTTAGAGCAAGCAAGAATGCTTGAGGAAATTAATAAAGATGTTGATAAAAATACTGAAGCATCTTTTAAAGCTATTTATTTTGATATCGATACTCAAATTCTTATTGAAAGAATTATTTATCGTCAATCTTGCCCTAAATGTGGCGAAATTTATAACAAAAAATTCAAACCTTCAAAAGTTGAAAATGTATGCGATAAATGCGGTGAAACATTAAAAACAAGAGCAGATGACAATGAAGAGGTTGCAAAAGCTCGTTTTGAAACATATTTTAGAGAAACAGCTCCACTAATCGAATTTTATGAGAAAAAAGGAGTGCTTCATAAAATAGATGCAAACGGTTCAATTGATGAAGTTTGGGATAGACTTTTAAAAATCGTAAATGCTTAAAAATCGGGTTTTATAACCCGATTTTTTTATTCAAAAAAGTTTTTAAGCGGAACTTCTAAACTATTAGAAATATCCACTAATGTGTATAATGATGGATGATCATATCCAACTTCAATTTTCCCTATAAAATTTAATGACATACCCAATTTATCAGCCAGTTGCTGTTGTGTCAGCCCCAGTTGATTTCTATATTTTTTGATATTTTTACCGATAGTTTTATAAACGTCATTATAGGTTATCAAAATATTTAACCTTTATATTCTTTAGTCTTTTTCAATTTTAATTTTATACCCTAACATTTCAACAATAGCCTTCACCTCATCATATCTAAATGAGCTTAAAAAGATTTTGTTATTTATACTGCTTTGAGTATATTTTTTACCTGTTTTTTGTGTAAGCATTTCGGCTAAACGTTTTGCAGTGAGCCCTTCACGTGCAATAATAACTTTTATTTGTTCCTTTGAATTCATGTCAACCTCTTGTGTATATTTTAAAAGATTGACAGAATAAATAAAAAAGATTAAAATTTATCTTATATTTAAAAAGATATATTTATATATAAGATAAATTATTAAATATGGAGAAACTATGCTTATAAAAAAATTGGTAAAAGTTGGTAAAAATAGTTGGGGGATAATTATTCCAAAGCCTATCTTAAAGGTAATGGGTATAGATAATAACGGCTCTATAAAAGTCTCTTTTTCAAATAATATATTAATTATAGAGAAAAATTTAAAATAATTATTATTAAACAAAAAGCCCGATTTTAAATCGGGCTTTTTGTTATTTATTTTTACTAATTATTATTCTTTAGTAAATTCTGCATCAATTACATCATCATCTTTTTTGTCTGATGAAGCATCGCTGCCTGCTGAATTTGCTTCGCTATTAGCATCTCCGCCTTCTTTTTGAACTGCTTCATATGCCTTTTGAGAAATTGCAAACATTGTCTGTTGTAATTCTTCTGATAATTTCTTTAATTCATCAGCAGATTTGTTTTCATCTAAAGCTTTTTGTAATGCTTCTTTTTGTTCAGCTAATTTCTTATTATCTTCATCAGAAATTTTGCCTTCGAAGTCTTTTACAATTCTTTCAGCAGATGTGATTAATGAATTAGCATTGTTTTTAATTTCAGCTTCTTCTTTTTTCTTCTTATCTTCTGATGCGTTAGCTTCAGCTTCTTTAACCATCTTATCGATATCAGCTTCTGATAAGTTAGATGAGTTTGTAATTGTGATTTTTTGTTCTTTATTAGTAGCTTTATCCTTAGCAGATACATTTACGATACCGTTAGCATCGATATCAAATGTAACTTCGATTTGAGGAACACCACGCATAGCAGGTGCAATACCTTCCAATCTAAACATACCTAATGACTTGTTATCAGAAGCCATTGGTCTTTCACCTTGTAATACATTGATATCTACTGCAGTTTGGTTGTTTTCAGCTGTTGAGAACACTTGAGATTTACTTACAGGAATTGTAGTATTTCTTGGAACTAAAGCTGTCATAACTCCACCTAAAGTTTCGATACCTAAAGTCAATGGAGTAACGTCTAATAAAACGATATCTTTAACTTCACCGGCTAATACACCAGCTTGTATTGCAGCACCTACTGCTACAACTTCATCAGGGTTTACTGATTGGTTAGGATCTTTACCAGTATATTCTTTTACTAATTGTTGTACTGCAGGAATACGAGTAGAACCACCAACTAATACAACTTCATTGATATCATTCTTTGATAATCCAGCATCTTTAAGAGCTTGTTCTACAGGTTTTTTACATCTTTCTAGTAAGTCATGTGATAATTCTTCGAACTTAGCTCTTGTTAAAGATAATTCTAAGTGTTTAGGACCATTTGCATCAGCTGTGATGTAAGGTAGGTTGATTGTTGTTTCAACTACTGATGATAATTCACATTTAGCTTTTTCAGCAGCTTCTTTAATACGTTGCATAGCTTGTTTGTCACCAGTTAAGTCGATACCTTCTTGTTTTTTGAATTCTGCACAAATCCAATCAATAATTTTTTGGTCAAAGTCGTCACCACCTAAGTGAGTATCACCTGATGTTGATAATACTTCGTGTACACCATCACCGATTTCAAGAATAGAAACATCGAATGTACCACCACCTAAGTCGAATACAAGAACTTTTTCAGCTTTTTCTTTTTCAAGACCATATGCAAGAGCTGCTGCAGTAGGTTCGTTTACGATACGTAGAACATCTAAGCCTGCAATTTTACCAGCATCTTTTGTTGCTTGTCTTTGAGCATCATTAAAGTAAGCAGGAACTGTAATAACTGCTGATGTTACTTTTTCTCCCAAATAAGCACTTGCATCATCTGCTAATTTTCTTAAAATCATTGCAGAAATTTCTTGTGGAGTGTAATCTTTTCCATCGATATTCTTTTTATAATCTTCGCCCATATGTCTTTTGATAGAAGCGATAGTTTTATCAGGGTTCAAAATAGCTTGTCTTTTTGCTAATTGACCTACTAATCTTTCACCTGTTTTAGAAAAACCAACGATTGAAGGAGTTGTTCTCATACCTTCTGCGTTAGCTATAACGGTTGGTTTACCACCTTCCATAACTGCTACAACTGAGTTTGTTGTACCTAAGTCAATACCAATTGTCTTTGCCATAATTTATTTTCCTTTCTATTAATTTTTATTTTAGTGAGTGGTGAATAGTGATTAGTGAATAGATATTTTAAATTTTCCCTTCGCTAACCACTAGTCACCATTCACTAGTATCATTAAACCACTATTTTCTTGAAAATATTAAAAAATAAACAAAAAATTAATATTTTAAGATTTTGGATTTTATACTAAAATTAACTTATGCAAGAAATTTCAGTTGGAAAAATTTATCGACATTATAAAGGCAATATTTACAAGATTATTGCTTTAGCAAAGCATTCTGAGACAAGTGAAGATATGATTGTTTATCAAAATGTTGAAAAAGGCGATATTTGGACTCGTCCGAAAACTATGTGGAATGAAGTCGTAGATGATAAAGGTACGCTAAGATTTACCCTATTGGAGATAGAATGATTACAAAAGAAGTTCGTGAATGGCTACAAAAAGTTGAAAGAAGGCAGTACTCATATGATGATGCAATTTATGAATTTATGAGATTTTCTGCATTTTTAACAAGAGAAGAAATGAAACTTTTGAAATCAAAAATAGAACAAAGTTACAGAAATTAATATTTGTTTACGAAAACGCAATTTTTCAATGTTTTTAGACTTTATATTCATGTAGCAGGTTTAAAAGGTTTAGTTTTGCAATGACAATTGAAGGTTTCAATAGTTATTATAATCAGTATTATTCTCAAAATAATATTGGCTTTAAAAATAATCAAGAAAAAGACAAAAGCTTGATTATAAAAAAACCTGTGGAAAAGGTTGAAAATGTAATCAATAAAACTGTTGATACATTTGTAAAAACGGAGGAAAATGAAGAACAGAAAAAAAGTCATAGAACTGCTATCACTGTAGGTAGTACAGTATTAGTAATTGGCAGTTTAATGGCATTATTAAACCCAAAATTCTCTGGGAAATTAATTAATAAAATGCGAAAAAACGCTTCTAAAGCTAATGCAGAAGCTGTAAAGGGTAATAAAGCATCTTTTAAAAATCAATTCAACCAATTCAAATCAGATTTTTTATCATTTGGAGCTGATTGTCTTCAATTTACAAATACTATCAACGCTTGGAAGGATCAGGCGTTTAAATGGTTCTGTGCAGATAAAAAATCTTTTAGTTGTGTAAAAAATGAAACAGCCAATAATATTCTAAGAAAAATTGATGATGGATTTACAACTGTAATGAGTAAGCCACATACTGCTATTACAAATGGTTTTGATGCAATAAGTAAACATACTGTCCATTCTAAATATGATGGTGCAGCGAAAAAACTTAACGAATTAGAGAATTTAATTCAAAGTTATAAATCAAAACTACCACAGTCTAAACAATTAGAACTTGAGAGTAAATTGAAAGAGATATCAAAAGCTCGTGAATATTTTTCAAAAACTCAAGTAGATTCACGTTTACAAGAACAAGAAAAATTAATGTCCAACTTAGAAAAAGATTTTCGAGCTAAATTCCAAGAATATCGTAAAAATTTCAAATGGTTCAAGGCAGAAGGTACATTCAAAGAAAAATCAAGCCATAATTATCAAAACTTTAGAGAAAATATGTCATATTGGGCAGAAGATATTATGATGCCTGATAGAAATCGTCTTGAACAAAATGGTAAAGATATCGTGAATAGTATTATAGGCGATGGAAAGTCTCAACAGGGAAAATATAATGAAGTAATTGATATGCTTTCACCATTTATTTCAAAAGAAGAGAAAGTAGCACTTGAGAGTACATTAAAAACTTCTGGTAAATCTCTAAGAAAAGCTAATTTTAGTGAAACTATAGAGTATTTTGATAAAAAACGTGATTTGATGTTAGGTGGTGCTCCTACAGATGTTCTAACTGCATTATTTGGTATCGGAATGAGCGGTGTCGCAATAGGTACTGCTGATACAAAAGAGGATAGAATTTCAAGAGCTATTACCGTTGCATTTCCTGCTATTGCCGGTTTAGGAGTCTCTACAGCACTTACAGCAATGTTAGTATCTGGTGCAAAGAGCCTTGGAATTGGCTTTGCTTCTTCAATCGGGCTTAGTATGCTTGGAAATACCGCTGATAAATATTTAAATCCTAAAAAAAATAATCTTGCAAAAAATCAAACTAATGCTACAAATCCAACCAAAACTACTGCTATGCCGCAAATCAATCAACAACAGGAGGTCGTAAAAAATGCTTAATTTAATTTGTGAACTATTTCTAAAACATTTTTCTTTAATGTTTCATAATCCTTGTTATTGTCGATTAGAAAATCCCAATCCTGAATATTATCTAAATCAACTTCAGTAATATCATCTTCGCCGACTAATTTTCCTCCGCGAGCTTCTCGAATTTCACGATTAGCTTCGACTCTTATTGATATTGCTCCTGCTTGTTTAAAGACTTCATATTCATGTTTAATCCTTACATCTGTTACTACGATGTTACCCTCTTGTGAGATAATTTTTTCTATCCAAAAATCAGGACTCTGAGCTCGTCCCCAATTTCCTAGGTCAATTAGTCCCTGGCGATATTGAGCTTTGTTTTTTTCAATTTCTTCATAAGTGAGATTATGAATTTTTCCATATTCAATTTTTATAATATCGCCCATTGCACAACGCTTAAAGCTAGGCATTTCTTCCATTAAAATCTTTGCTGCAGTATCTTTGCCTGAATATTGTTTTCCTGAAAATATAATAATTTTATCAGCCATTATTTCTCCAAAGGAAGCGGATCATATCCACCTTCATTAAGCGGATGACATTTACAGATCCTTTTAATCCCTAAAATTCCGCCTTTTACTAATCCATAATGCTCAATTGCTTGTTTAGTGTATTCAGAGCAAGTTGGATAAAATCTGCACCTTGCTGGTGTATACTTAGAAATTTGTTGATATATCCATATAAAACTTAATACAATTTTTTTGAGCATAACTGTATTTTAGCATAAATTGATAACGCAATAAAAATAACTTTTTTAACTAAATTTGTAAATATTTGTAACAAGATATATTTTTGTATAGCAATTATTTTAAAGATATTTACTTTTTATATATAACACGAGGAAGAAAAAATGAATTTTGGAACAATATGCAATACTACTGTGAATATAAATGGTAGATGCGCAGGCTTTAGTCATTACAATAGTCTGGCTCCATTCGGATGTGTTGGCTTCGGTGGATTTTCGCCAGGGTGTTTTGGCTTTGGGTTTGCTCCTACTTGTTCTGCAAATCCATTTGCCCTAGGGGCTGGAGTTGGAGTCGGTTTTGCAGCTGGCATGGCATTGGTGCCGCTAGTACCTTCGATTTTTAAAGGTATTGGCAAAGGCTGTACTTGGCTCTGGAATAACGCATTACAACCTATGTTCAAGGGCATTGGACAAGGCTGTACTTGGTTATGGAATAAAGCTATTAAACCTGCGGGACAATGGATAGGTAATGGAGTCAAAAACCTTTGGAATAAGATGTTTCATAAAAAAGATAAAGCAGAGGTAGAAAAAACTTCTGAAACAAAGGTCGCTGAAGCTAAGACTGAAAACAAAACTCAAACTAAAAGCGAAGCAGCTTAAATATTAATAATAAGTTTTAATCAGTTAAATTGAATGGATAGGACAGTCAAAGATTGTTCTATCTATTTCGTTAAAATTCTTGATTATGCCAGAGAGTCCTTCAATTTTGTGATAAAACTCGATTGGCTCGAGAGAGTCTATTGCAATAATTTTGCCAATACCTGCACTTTTTGCTGCATTAATTCCTGCAAGAGCATCTTCAATTACAACACAATCTTTAGGATCTAATCCGATTTTTTTAGCTGCAATTAAGAATATGTCAGGAGCTGGCTTCCCTGGAATTGTTCCATCTGAATATACAATTTTATCAAGATCAAACCATTTCTCTAAATGAAATTCTTTGATGTAGAATTCAACATTGTCCCATTCTGACATTGTAGCAATTGTTCGAGGGATATTATTTTCTTTAAGGAAATCCAAAAATTCTATAGCTCCAGGTGCTAATTTAAAATTTTCTTTGTCCATCAGACAACGTTTCCGATATAGGGCTTCTTTTTCTTTACCGTATTTTTCTACCATTTCTTTTGTTGGTTTTTTGCCTATAGCGTATTCAATGATATCTTCATTTGTATGTCCGAACATTTTTTCACGCATTTCATCAACTGTGAATTCATATCCTCTTAATACTTTAGAAAAATCCTTCCAAGCATCATAGTGTAATTGGGAGTCCCAATATAATGTTCCGTTAAAATCAAAAATAATTCCCTTCATAATAAAATATTATACCCAAAAATCGAATGTAATAAAAAAATTATTTTTTATCATTTTATTATGATAAAAAAATATAACTTACTAAAATTTATAGATTTCCCTTTAGTTGTTGAAAATAAAGTAAATCAAAAAAGGATCAAAGGAACTCCTAAAAAGCCGATATTTTTAATTACAAGAAATTATCGATTAGAAAATAATTGGGGTATTAATTATCTTCTTGAAAATTGGGATAAAAATGATATTCATATTGTTTTTTTAGAACAAAGATTTGATGTAGAAAAAAAACAAGAATTTTTTAATAGAAATTTTGATTTTACATTGAATAACTTCAAAAACTTTGGGCTTAATTATTCAATTATTAAACCTAAAGATTTAGATGATTTTATCCAAGAGAATAGAGGAGTTTTAACGGATTTTAATCCTTTACTCAAGTTAAATATTCCACAAATTGATTGTAATAATATAATTCCTGCTTTTTATGTGAGTGATAAGCAGGAATACAATGCAATGACGTTTAGAAACAAAGTATATAGATTGATTAATGAATTTTTGACAGAATTTCCTCAAATGAATGTTCCTAAAAGTGAAGGAGAATTAGCCTTAAAATCTTTTGTGGAAAATAATTTAGAATCATATTCTCAAAATAGGAATGCTAAGGATGTGACATCTCATCTTTCTAAATATCTAAATTGGGGATTTTTATCCTCACAAAAAGTTACATTAGAGGTTGTAAAATCTTCTGCGCCTGCGATAGATAAAGAGGCTTTTTTAGAAGAATTAATTATAAGGCGAGAGCTGAGTGATAATTTTTGTTATTATACGAGCAATTATAAAAATTTTACTGGTATTCCAACTTGGGCAAAAAATAGTATAGATTCTCACAGAGAAGATTTAAGGACTCATAATTATTCTATTGAAGATTTTGAAGGTGGAAAAACTGCTTCTATTAATTGGAATAAAATTCAAAAAGAGCTAGAGAGTACTGGGCAGATGCATCCATATACAAGAATGTATTGGGCTAAAAAAATCTTTGAATGGTCTCCAACTCCTGAGTATGCATTAGATGTTGCAATTTATTTAAACGATAAATACGCATATGATGCTCCTTCTGCAAACGGATATACTGGAATTTTGTGGGCAATAGGGGGATTGCATGACAGAGCTTTTAAAGATAGGTTAGTTACAGGAAAAGTAAGAGTTATAGGCGAGAAATTTTTTAAAAATATGTTATAATGAGTCTATGAAAAGAGTAATTGCAATTTTTTTACTTTTAATGATATCAGCTCCTGTTTTTGCAGAAGTTCCTAAGACTGTTTACAAAAAAAATCTGCCTCAAGGAACATTTAAAAAGAAAAAAGACGGTACGATTGTTCAATATAATAGTAAAGGTAAAAAAATAGGCACATATAAATTTTCTAATGGAGAGTATAAAAAAGTAAAATGAAGTTTAATCTTGATTTAGACAATATTAATTATCTCAAAATAATTTATAAAAATGCAGATGACACTACTGCTTGTACAAAAGCAGCAATAAAAAGAATTGGCGAAAGAGAAATTTTTGCTTGTGCTAAATTTGAGGATGGATTAAATATTAAAACTCCTCAAGAAGTTTTTTTGAGTTTTGTATGTGTAAATGGTCTTTATAGAACAAGTACAACTTTAAAATTTATAGAAAGTGAACCACCATATATTTTCTTTACATTAAAAACTCCGGAAGGCTTGGAATATCAACAAAACAGAGAATATTTTAGGATAAAAATGGAAGAAAATGCCATCTTGAGTTATGGTAATAAAGTTTTGCCATGTAAGACTTATGATATTTCAGCGAGTGGTGTAAGACTTACTATTCCGGAACATTTAGAAGAGGTTGATGAAGTAACTGTAGATTTGCTATTTGATCCCAAAAATGTTAGGGCAAATGCGAAATTTATAAGAGAAGATAATGAAGATGGAATTTTAAAAGCTGCTTTTAAGTTCATTAATTTGTCTGAAAGTTCGATTGATATAATTTCTCAAAAATGTATACAAAAGCAGTTAGAGTACAAACGTCATAATGTAAATTTTTCTTAATAATTAAGCAATTTTTGGATAAGACTTGTTTTTCATGTAGTAGAAGTGTGTGAAAATGGAGATTCTATTGTATGAATAGCATAAGTTTTTGTGGCGGTGAAACCGCAGGTAGTGTTGCAAAGTTAAATAATGATTCTACTACAACAATAATTGAGCCAAAAATCAGCTTTCGCGCTCAGGGAGCAGAGACTGCAGGCAGTATTTCAAAGCAGAATATTGATACGACTCCAGCTAAAGATACTTTGACGTTTAAAGGACGTGATGATGACGATAGCTCTTCATTTGCCGGAACATTATTTAAATTTACTTTACTAGCAGCTGCTACAGTATTAGGACTTGGTTATGCTCATAAAACAAATGCTGTAAGTAAAATTAAGAATGAAAAAATAAAAGATTTTTTAAAAAATTCTAATAAAATAACTGAGCCTTGCTATAATGCTTGTTGCAAAATAAAAGACTTTTTTATTAAATATTATGACAAAGCAAAAGCTCATTTTAATAAATAGAATTAGTCGTTATTGATTCTAAACCAATTTACAAACTTGTTGAATAGATTATCTTTGGGAATTTCGCTTTCATCAAGCTCTGGATCTATTTCTATTTCATTAGCATCTTTTTCTTCTTTTCTTTCAAAAATATCATCATCTGGCTCCTCTTTGCGTTTTTTATTTTGGCGCATATACATTCCACCACCGCCCATACCTCCACCGTCTTTGTATGTAGCTTGAGCCTTGTTGATTGGGTTGATATTATTGAAATCGAAAGACATATTTTTGCTCCGATTGTACTTTGCATGTACATTATAACCTATTTTATAAAAAATTCTATATTTTTTATGCTAAAATCATATTATTGAGGTATTAATGAGAAGATTTTTAGTTTTATTTTTTCTATTTTGGGTATCATCTGGTCTTGTATTTGCAAAAGATATGCGTTTTGTTCAAGTATCTGATGTTAGATTTTCTGCAGTAGATGAAAATAATTCTCTTGAAAGATTAGTTAATGAAATAAATAAACAAAATGGGATAGAGTTTGTAGTATTTACAGGTGATAATATTGCAAAT
>CALVAL010000016.1 GCA_944325535.1 Candidatus Gastranaerophilales bacterium | reverse complement strand
AATTGATTGTACTCAAATTGGTACAAAAAATCTCCTTCCCCAGTTGGGGAAGGTTAGGATGGGGAACAATAAAATTTTTAAAATTCAAATAATATTTATTTATTCCCCTCTCCTACTCTCCCCAATTGGGGAGAGAGTATATTTTTCATAAAAATAAACTATACTCCTATTCATAATTAATACTTATATTAGTAAGTAGGGTGCAATTTTTTTCACCAAGAGTATATAAACTAGTGAGTAGTGACTGGTGAATAGAGTTTTTTTAATTAACTTCTTCTCAACTTATAAACTTCTAAACTTTTTGGTAATTTTTCATAAGTTGTTCAACAATAATCCAATCAGATTCTTCATCTATTTCATAAGCAGTATAGCTTGGAAGCTCATAAAAAGTTATATTCCCTGAAAGGCGGCATTTATCTTTTTTTATATTCCCAACTGAATTAATATAGCAAGCTCCGGTCTCTGCAACTAAGCCTTCAAAATCTTGCCTTCTTGGACGGTTTTGATAATCATAATTTACAGGCTCGATTACAGATTTTTTCCCATCTACAAATTTCCATTTAAACTGTTTTTCAACTACTCCTGAAAAAATAGAATCAGCATTAGAATCTACAAATTTTTGATACATATTATCGATATGTTCTGATTTCAACATTGGTGAAGTTGCTTGGATTAAAAAGAAATTATCCCTATTATCTAAATCTGATTGGGCGATATATTCAAGCATAACGCTCTCAGTTGATGCTGTATCTGAAGCATTTTGAGGCTTTCTATCATAAATTTCTATTTTATCTAAATTAAAAATTGAAACAACTTCCTTTATTTCCTTAGAGTCAGTTGCAATAACTACTTTATCAATACATTTAGCAGCATTAGCAGCTTTTGCAGTCCAATATACAAGAGGCTTTCCATTAAGCTCTTTTATATTTTTCATAGGAATAGATTTGCTGCCTCCACGCACAGGAATAAAAGCTATGTTCATTTTTTTACCTCAAAATCTATAATTTTAATTAAATCATACATCACTTGATTATATGGAGTCTCGACTCCTAATTCTTTTCCAAGTCTTACAATTTCACCGGCAAAAGCTTCTACTTCGGTCTCTCGTTTTGCTAAGACATCTTGATACATAGATGTTTTACCATCATCTGACATTTGGGAAAGAAATACTAGCGCATCTTTTTCTAAATTTTCTAAATTCTTAATCCCAATTTTTTCAGCAATAGATTTAGTTTCTGCGATTATTTTTTTAGCAAATTTAATGAATTCTAAATTATTTTTCATCTCACCAAATTTTAGCTTTAATATCGCTGATACTTGGTTAGAAAAAAGATTAAGCGTAAATTTTAGCCACATTGAATAATCGATATCTTGAGGAATTGTATATTTTAATCCAATTTCATCTAAAATATCAGCTAAATTCTTATCATTTTCAATAAATAATTCAAGCTTGCCATCTTGTATAGTTGAATTTCCCTCTCTCATTGCACTATGACAAATTAGGTAGGATTTCAAAACTTTTGCATTCGGATAATTTTTTTTGATGATATTTTCTGAGCTTATTCCATTCAAAAGTGAAATAATTATAGTCTTTTTACCCACAAAATTTTTAATAAATTCAATCGCTTTATTTAGTCCTTGATATTTTGTAGAAATAATAATTAAATCAGCTTCAAAACTATCATTTGGGTAAATGTATTTAAAATTTTGTTCAATATTATTAAATCTTGGCGGATTATTTTTGTATTTATTTATACGAACTTCATCAGCAAGAATTCTTAATTCACACTTAGAATTAATCCTAGCTCCAATAGTTGTACCAACAGCACCTAGTCCGCAAATAATAATTTTCTTCATAGAACTATTATACCTTAATTTCTTGAAACAAAAAAGCCGAGAGTGTAATTAAACATCCTCAGCTTTTTTCTTATTATCCTCGGTTATTTACTGTCTTTTCTCAATTCTTATTGCACTGTCAGGACAGGTCATCGCACAAGCTCCGCAAGCGATACAAATTTCAGGATCCGGAGCAACTGCAGGAGTTTGATATAGTCCAACTTCTTTAGACCATTGCAAACATTTTTTTCCTGCTTTGTTCATAGGGCATTTTGCGATACAAAGACCACATCCCTTGCATAAGTCTGTATAAACGTAGTAGTCAGCTTTTCCTTTGCCAACGCCTTCGATTTTATAACCTTTATATTCTTTCTTTTCTTGTGACATTTTTATCCTTTCTTATTTGAGTTTAGGAGTTTAGAAGTTGAGGAGTTTAGAAGAAATTTTAATTTATTAAAAATAATACTTCTCATAAACTTCTAAACTTATCCTCTTATCTACTTTTTAAACTCCAATTTTTTCGGTAATCATATTCATACCCATTTCAAGAGCTTTGTAGTTCAAATCTCTTAGTTCAGGCTTAGCATCAAATTTCTTACCTAATGCCATTTCCATAGCGTTTTTAATATCGCTTAATTCAAGTACATTAGTAGCTGCAAGCAATACACCTAAGATAATGATGTTAAATACTCTTGCACTTAATTTTTCATTCGCGATTTTATTAGCATCGATACCAATTACACGTTTACATTTAACAGTAGGTTTTTTGCTACATACTGATGTATCATATACAACAGTTGAGTTTTCATCAACATAAGTCTCGCATCTATCGATAGCTCTATCTGATAGCATGATAATAATATCACCTTTAGAATAACGAGGCTCACCGATTCTTTCATCAGCGATTTGGCAGAAAGCAATTGATACACCGCCTCTTTGTTCTACACCGAAGTTTGGAATATAAAGAACTTGTTTTCCAGCTTCATATCCAGCTTCTACAAGAATTTTAGCGATAGATTGAACGCCTTGTCCGCCTTCACCTGCTAATACTATTTTTGTTCTTGCCATTTTATATTCTCCAAATTATTTCTATTATGATTATACATTCTCAGGTACTAAAAATTCTTTTACTTCAAAGAATTCTTCCATTTGTTGAAGTCTTGCGAATGTATCGTAGTTATTAGTTCTCCAGTTCAAAGGACAAATTGATAATACTTCGATGAATGAGAAACCACCGTTTTGAACATTCTTAAGCCCTTTTACAAATGCTGATTTTAGTTTGATAACATTTGAAACAGTAGATCTTGCAACGTATGATTTAGCAGGGTCAGCAATTGCTGCAACCATTTCAGCAGCTTTAGCAGGTTTACCTGTAACATCACAGTCGCGACCATATGGAGTTGTTTCAGTTTTTTGACCAGGCATTGTAGTAGGTGACATTTGTCCACCTGTCATACCATAGTTAGTGTTATTTACAACAACTATCATCATTCTTTCACCACGAACTGTAGCGTTTACTAAGTGTTGAGCACCAATAGCAAGTCCGCCACCGTCACCCATATAAGCAATACCAATTGCTTCTGGATTAGCTCTTGTTACGCCATAAATGACAGGAGTTGTTCTACCATGGTGAGTCTGTACAGTATCTAAGTCCATGTAGTTCCAAGATAATAAAGAACATCCAATATCGCATCCGAATACTGTTTTTTGTTTAATACCTAACTCATCGATAGCATTTCCAAGTGCTTTTAGTGTTATACCATGTCCGCATCCTGGACAGAATTTACTTGCTCCAACCTCAGCATTTTGAGATTTTGGTAAATTTGGAGGAAGTGTTAATATTTCTGACATATTCATCTCCTTTTTTAAATTTGAATAGTTGAGAAGTTTATAAGTTTATGAGTTGAGAAGAATTTAAATTCGCTTCGCTCATCTATTAAACTAATCTTGCTTCTCTATTTGTGAATTTCTTAGAGCATTTAGCATCCTTGAAATTTCTTCAATATCTTGTCTTAAAATCAAATAATCATCTTCAATAATATATCCAATTTTATTTGCTATAATTACCTGACTCAAGACCTCCATTAGACTGCCATATGCAATTTCAGTAAATCTTACTTGTTCTTTAGCTGAAGATTTTACATACCCTTCTGCAATATTTGAAGATATCGAAACTACAGCTCTTCTGATTTGAGATGACAATCCATAGGTTTCTTCTTTTGGGAATTGTGAAGTTGTTGAGTAGATTCTTTTAGCTAATTCTATTGACTTTTGCCAAACAATAAGCTTTTCGAAACTATATGAATAAGTTTTAATTTCTTCTAAACTACTCAACTTCTAAACTCCTAAACTCTATACAGCTACTGCCATTGACTCAACTTTTTTAACAATATCATCACCTGTTACACCAACACCCATCTTGAATAGAGTATCATAAGGTGTAGTCAAGCCATATAATTTTTCTAATACCATTTGTGCTAATTGACCATTAGCTGATTCAGTAAATAGAATTTTCTTAGCTCTTGAAACTGCTGCTCTAAGAGGTTTAACCGCAAGCGGTCTTATTGTAATTGGTCTGAATAAGCCTGCTTTAATTCCTTTAGCTCTTAATTCATCGATAGCGGTTCTTGCTGAACGTGCAACGATACCATGAGCGATTACAAGAATTTCAGCATCTTCTGCTTTATATTCTTCCCATTCTTGAACTTCTTCTGACATTTTTTCGTAATCAGCTTGATATCCTTCAAGAACTTCCATAAGCTCTTCTTCCATATTATATGTATTTCTCATATGAGTTGATTTTCTATCAACACCGATTTCTCCAGGGCCAAGTAAAGCTTTTTCAGTAGGAACCATAGTAATACCACGACTAGCAGGGTCGTATAACATTACAGGTTCTCTCATCTTACCTTGGTAACCATCAGCTAATACATAAGTTGGGAAACGATATTTCCAAGCTGTATTGAAAGCTTTAATCATATAATCATATAAATCTTGGTGACCGGCTGTTGAGTATACAATTCTGAAACCTTCGCCATTGCCACCATAACATGTTAATCTTGTTTCTTGTTGTGCATAAATAACTGTAGCTGTAGAAGGTCCGCCTCTTTGCATAACTGCGCATACAAACGGTATTCTCATCATTTCAGCCATTGATTGAGCATCTTGCATAATAACATTTCCAGGTCCAGCTGTAGCCGTAAATGCTCTTTTACCAGCTAAAATACCGCCGATTGTTGAAAATCCTGCTGAAATTTCATCCTCAGTTTGTAAAAATCCTGCACCAGTTTTTGGTAATAATTTACACCAAGTGTGCATAATTTCGTTTTGAGGTGTGATTGGATAACCATACATGAATTCTGCTTCTGCTGAATTAGCAGCATAAGCTAACACTTCATTTCCAGTAAGGAACATTCTAGTGTCTTCCTTAATAAGTTTGTTTACCATATTCTTAACCTTCCCTTAAAAATCTACGATAACATTTTACTACAAAAACATTGTAGATTGCAAAGATTAAGAAATTTATCAAATTAAGAAACCATATAATTGCAAGAGCCTAATACGCCAACAGGATCTTTTGTTAATGTTGCGCTCCTTTGATAAGCACTTTGAGCCTTGCTAATTACAACAGCTTGTTCAGTTGAATAACCTTGTTTTAATGAGCTTTTCACAATATCACTTGATGATGTTGCAGACATAGAAAATGCAGTTAATTCTGTCTGAGGCTTTTCACTTTGCTTTGTATCATTATTAGTATTATTTGAATTTTGTTGTTCTGGTTGATATTTAGTTATTTCTGCAGGTGCTGTTTCTGGCAATGAATACTTCATTCTTGCCACTGGTCTGCCTTCAAAATAATCACGAGAAAATACCTTTGACTCTTCTTCGTTTGTTTTGTCAAAAGGCGTATGAGAATTTATTGAAACTAATTTGGGCGTAAACGGCGACGTCAATTGTCCGTATATTGTCGTCGGAGAATATGGCCCGATTGATTCAGCTGTACTCATATTCTGTTCTCTTTTTGTTGTTTAATAATATACTTATATACACTTATTATATACTATTTTGCATCCTTCCATAAGTCTATTTTTTATGAAAATTTACATAACTTAATATTTTGAATCATTTAACCTTTTTGGATTTAATTCAGTATTGACCATATTTTAATTGAATGTGATAATTAGTTTATGAATTATTATAAAAAATATACGCCATATTTGTTTATATTACCTGCAGCAGCGGTATTAATAGTGTTCTTTTTTATACCGTTTTTTCAAACATTTGGACTTAGCTTTTTTGATTATTCATCAAGTCTTTATAATCCAAATTTTTGTGGAGTGGATAATTATATAAAATTATTTAAAGAGCCTATTTTTTATAAGGTTATGTTCAATACGTTTATGTATTTAATAATTGCAGTACCTTTTTTGGTTACTTTTCCATTGTTTTTGGCAATTTTGATTAATCAAAAAATTAGGGGTATAACATTATATAAAATACTTTTGTATTTACCTGTAATTGTTTCAATCGTTGTTGCTGCGATTGCTTTTAAGTGGCTTTATGCAACTCAAGGAATTTTGAATTATATTTTATCAATTTTTAATATTGATTCTATAGGCTGGCTTGTTGATACAAAGTGGGCTTTGTTTTCTGTTGCAATAGTTACTATTTGGAAGGGGATTGGATATTATATGATGATTTATTTAGCATCATTAATGAGTGTACCTCAAGACTTGTATGAGGCTTGTGATATTGATGGAGCTAATTTTTTCCAAAAACATTTGACAGTTACTATTCCTCATATAATGCCTACGATTGCTTTAGTCTCAACAATTAGTACAATTTCAGCTATGAAAGTTTTTGCTGAAATTTATGTAATGACAAAGGGCGGTCCTTTAAATTCGACTAAAACCATTGTCTATTATATTTATGAGCGAGCTTTTGAGAATTTGGATTTGGGCTATGCTTCAGCCCTTGCGGTTGTATTATTGATTGTTGTAATGTTATTTTCTTTAATTAATATTTTTTGCTTTGAAAGGGGCAAGTATACGGACGTTTAATGAATATACTTGTAATAACTGATTTATACCCAATAAAGGATGTTGAAAAATACACACCAAAGACAATTAAACAATTTGTCGATGGCTGGAGGGATTTGGGACATTCTGTAAAAATAATTAAGCCAAATTTTTTATTCAATTCTTTTATAAGAAAAAAGCCGTTTTATAAAAGTGGAATTTATGATGAAGTTGAGAATATAAATTATTTTCTTCCTTTTTTAGGAAACATAAAAAACAAAATTAGGGGTAAATACAATTTGGGTAAATACAATGGGGGTAAATATAATCCAGATATAGTATTTGCTCATATGCCAAGCGGGGTTATTTTTGCAAACAAGCTCGAATATCCATTTATAGCAGCTGTGCATGTATCAGATTTAGAAGTCTTAACAAATCCCATATATTCTTTTTATTTCAAATCCGAATTAAAAAAAGCTTATAAAAACGCAAAAAAAATAGCTTGCAGATCTGAGGTGATAAAAAATAAATTCCTCAAATTATTTCCTGAATATGAAAATAAGACTTTTGTTTGTTATTCTGGAATTAACGTTGAAATCATTAAACGCGAATGGAGACCCAATAATCCTCCAAGAGTATTTGTATGTGCAAATTTGATAAAAAGAAAAAATGTAGATAAGGTGATAAGGGCTTGTGAAAATTTGCCTGTAGAACTTGTAATTGCAGGGGATGGAGTGGAACTAAAAAATCTTAGAAAAATATCAAATAAGCCAAAATTTTTAGGTCATATAAAAAATAGCGAAGTTATAGCTCAAATGCGAAAATCGGATATTTTTGCACTGCCTAGTAAAAATGAAACGTTTGGGATGGTATATTTAGAGGCTATGGCATCAGGATGTATAACAATTTGTTCCGAAAATGAAGCTGTAGCAGGGATTTTAAAAAATAATGAGAATGGTTATTTTTGGTCAGATGATATTATTGAAAAAATCTTAAATTCAAATACTCAAGATAAAATCCTTGATAATTGCTATAATACAATCTTAAATTATACACAGCAAAAAGCTTGTGAAAATTATCTTAAAAATGCTATGAATTAGGTTTATCAGCCTTTTTGATCTTCAAGACCTTATTTTCAAGCTCAACTTCGATTTTATCAAGCACAGGATTTATTCCCATTGCTTCTAAAAAAGGCTTAGGGATAATAAGACCAAAACTATTTCCTATTTGAGTAAGCTTTTTCAATCTGTATCCTCTCGTTATAACCGTATTATAACAATTCTGCTTGACAGTGAGTTATTACTATGTTATAACAATGTTAAAACAAGGAGATCTTTATGAAATTAGAGGATTTACCTATAGAAATTGCTCCACCTATACATTCTTTAGAGGTTTTAGTAGAATCTCTTAGTAATAAGCTTAACGATGAATGGGATATTAAAAATTTTGATGCTAAAAAAGAAATGAACGGACTATTATATGCAATGGATTCCGTACTAGTTGAAATGAAAGGGGTATTAGGAAAATATTCTGATTATATTGACGATAAAAACTAATTTCTTCCAATAAAACTTAATTCCTCCATTACTATTTAATTGGGAGAAAGGATATATGAAGAGAAAATACTTTCAAGATATTTTGCTCCATCTTATTTTGTAAGATGGAGTAAATGTTTTTTTCTAAATAGATTTAAATTTGTGATTTTTATTTTATGCTTGTTTTATCTTATTGTTATTATAATACTTTATAACTGCAAATTCAGATTTAATAACCGATAATTCTAATACCTTATTTCTTAAGAGTTTACCCCTAAAAACTAAACTAACAGGTAATTTATGTTCATATAGAAACACTTAAAATTTCTGTATGGAGATATGTTGTTATGGAAAAATTACAAAATAAATATTTAGAAATAAAAAATATTAACAAAGACATTGTAGATTGGGTCGAAGATGTCGCAGAAGAAAATAACTGCAAAGTCGAACGTAAAGAGTGGAAAAGTAAATATAACAGCTATGTTGTATATGATTATGAGCCTTTCTGCTCAGAGGGGTTTGAAATAAATATTCTATTGAGTTCTTTTGATATCTCATATCTTAATTTTATTAAGTATTTATACAATGAAAAACTCAGTACAATAGAGTATTTGGACAATTGTATAAAAATTCCTACAATAAAAAACTGTTCACTTTAAAAAAATTGGTATATAATAATCCTTATCGAGTTTAATGAGGATTATTATATGCAAGAATTTTTTAATGACTATGTGCAATCGCTAGAGACTTATATTATGTTTAGAATTAAAGAGACGGTTGCAAAATTAACTCCTGAGCTTACGGCAAAAGGACGCAAACCTATCACCTTGTCAATGGGCGCTCCTACTGCTACTCCTCCAGAGTTTGTAATTGATAGTCTTAAAAAATCGTTGGATAAAGCTGGTGTGCATACATACTCAACACCTAAGGGTGAAATCTATCTTCGAGAAGCTATTGCTCAGAGAATGAAAAATAGATTCAATGTTGAGCTATCACCAGTGGATGAAATTTTTTCATTAATAGGATCAAAAGAAGGTATTGCAAACTTTATAAGAGCAATGATTAATCCTACAACTAATCAAGATGAGCAAGATATTATCATGGTACCGGATCCTGGATATGCAAGCTATAAAGAAATGATAAAAGTATCAGGTGGGGCAGCATATGCAGTACCTTTGACAATAGAAAATAATTTTATGCCTGATTTAGAAGAAGTTTTTTCTAATTTGGTAAAAGAGGGATACAATCCTAAAAAAGTTAAAGCTTTGATTATTAATTATCCTAATAATCCACTTGGAGCTTGTGCGACTCGTGAATATTTAAAAAGTGTTGTTGATTTTTGTAAGCGCCATCATATTCTATTGATTTCTGATGCTGCTTATACTGATATGTACTTTGAAGAAGATAAAAAACCTCTAAGTATTTTGGAAATAGATGGTGCTAAAGATATTGCAGTAGAGTTTTTTAGTTTTTCTAAACCTTATGCGATGACAGGATGGAGACTAGGCTGGATTTGCGGTAATAAAGAGGCTGTACAGATTTTTGGAAAATTAAAATCAACTATTGATTCAGGAATATTCAAAGCTCTACAAATCGCTGGTGCTGAAATTATTAATTCAAAAGAGGGTGATGAATATATTGCTAATGCTAATAAATCATTTAAAGAAAATCAAACGATTTTTGTAGAAGGATTAAAGGAATTAGGCTGGGGTGATTTTTATATTCCAGATGCTACATTTTATTTATGGCTTCCAATCCCTCCTAGATATAAAAGTTCAGTAGAATTTACTGATGATTTGTTGAAAAAATCAGGAGTTGTGGCTGTCCCTGGAGACGCTTTTGGTGACTATGGAAAAGGCTTTTTTAGAGTGTCTATAGTATGTTCTAAAGATGAGCTGAAAGAAGTTATCAGAAGAATGAAAGAAGACGGATTTAGCTGGAACTAAATTTACTAGCAAAAAATATTTTTAGGCGTTTTAATTCACTATGCAAATAAATTCTATAAATAATTTAAGTATCCAAAATAAAACTCAAGGGGTAAATTTTAAATCAACTTATCCGGTTGTGCATTGGGTTGCAGAAGCTAATAGCAGCTATGCACCAGTTGCTAATTTGGATATTGTAAAAAAACTCCAAGGCAAGATTGTAAGAGTCTTAAACAAGCCGCTTAGTGAAATTACTAAACCTCTAAATGTTGCTGAACAAAAGCTAAGAGCTTACGTTGGAGCTTCTGATATCGATTATAGAAATTTACCCAAGGTTCGTTCATTCTATAACCGTTTTTCTGGAAGCGTTGACAAATACTCACCAGTTTCCTATATGATTTCAGGAGCAAATGTAGATGATTTTGAAACTTATTTAGCAAAAGGAATAGGTAAAGCAAAGCATAATGCAAAAGAGCTTTTAAATAATCCATACTCTCCTGAGACTGTAGAAGCTATAAAATTATATAACAGAAAAGGGCTTGATTATGTGAATGATTATCGAAATTCTATTAAAGATGATAAAGGAATGAGATATATTTTGCATACGAAGTTTGAGATTGTAAGAAATAAGCTTGGGAAAATAAAGGATTATCGCTTGGTCGATGCTAGATTTTTACCTGCTCAAGGCAAGGGAAATCCCTTAGAAAAGCTTTATAGATAGCTAATTTATCAAAATTTCATTTTCATAATATTCAATCGCTTGACATTAAAAACTTAGCATGTATTATAAAAATATACCGAGCGGGGGTAAATGGTTCGGTCAGTAGCAGCCCCAATAAGCTTGGTGAATTATTCGCGGGGGTAATTCAGTGGTAGAATGCCTCCTTGCCAAGGAGGATGTCGCGAGTTCGAGCCTCGTCTCCCGCTCCATTTAAAAATAAATATGAGAAGATAAAAACAGACTAAGCGTAAAGCTTAGTTTTTTTATTGTTAATAACTCCTAATTGACAATACTTTTTATATATGATATTGTGCTCTTGAAGGAGAATAGTCGATGAGAATTTCAGCAATTAATAATATTAACTATAATAGAGTTAATATAGGTAAAAAACAAAACCAAATGAATGCTAACAGTACGCAAACTATTCCAACTAAAAATGATAATGTAAATTTTAGTGGAAAAGCAAGATATGGAGGTTCTATAGGTAGTGTTGTCGGCACATTAGCTGGAATTGGTTTAGGAGCAATTGCAACAGCTGCGACTGGAGGATTAGCAGCACCTCTACTTTTAGGAGCTTTAGGTTGTGCCTCAGGTGCCATAGGTGGAGATATGATAGATCATAAAATTCGTCCAGGAGATGATAACGAGACGGATGATTATGATCCAATGTATCCTAATCACCGTGATTATTAGATTATTGAGAAGAGAGATGTATAAAAGTATACATCTCTTTTAGTATATAAGGAGTATTAAGCAAATGATTCAGCCAATTACGCAAATTAATAACTATAAGTATAAAAGTTATTTATCTTTTAAGAATAATCAACAAAATGTTGATAATAATTTAAGTATTTTAAATTCGATAAATGAGCATTTCAAAAAACAAGAAGCTCAAAATGATAAGCGTAATAAAATTCTTTTAGGTGCTGCTTTCAGCACTGCTTGTTTTGCGACGGCTTTGCTAATTCCAGTAACGTCGAATGCAATCGTAAACTATGATATGGCACTTGCAAAGAAAAAGTCTCCTAAACTACAAAAAGCAATTTTAGAATTTACATCTTTGGCTAATGATATAAAAATTCCAACACTAGAGAACTGTAAAAGTCTTAATACGAATTTAAAAGATTTTTTACAACATCAACTCAATTATAATAGAGCAGATTCAGGTCTACTAAAAGAAGTAGGAGCTCCAGAAGTTACAAATCGTTTATTATTATATGGTTCTCCAGGAACAGGAAAATCATTTTTTGCAAAAATATATGCTAAAACATTAAATGCTGAATACATGGAGGTAAAACATTCTGATTTTAATTCTGAATGGGCAGGTAAGGGAACTGATAATTTGAAAAGAATTTTTGAGAGTATTATTAAAACTGCTCAAGAAAATCCTCAGAAGAGATATGTAGTAACTTTTAATGAAATTGATACAATAGTACAACCAATAGAAAAAATGACTGAGCATACTGGGGGATCATACTTTATGACTAAATTAGAACATCGCTCAGCATTTTTAAATTATATGGATGAATTGAGTACAAAGACTCCTAATGTCATTGTAGTTGGGACTACAAATTTATCTCCCAAAAATAATGCGCTTGATGGTGCAGCAATGAGTAGATTTAAAAATATTAAGGAAGTTCCTTTGCCTGATAAAGACTGCTTATATGAAGCTTTAAAAACAAATTTGAAGAATATAAAAAATAGCGATGCTTTTTTTCAGGCTAACGAAAGTAATTTAAAAGAACTTGCCAAAGAGATGGAATCAAAACAATATTCATTTAGAAATTTGGAAAACGTTGTGGAAACTTCTAAAAATTATTATTTGGAAGATAAGCTTAAAGATAAGAGTAAAGTATTTAAATTTGAATATTTACAAAAAGCTAAAGATAATATTTCTATAACAGATGGAGAACTAAGAACAAAATAAGTATTAAGGTCAGGAATATAGTTTGAAATTATCTCTAATAAACTATGAAGCTATCTATCAAATTGGAGAGAATTAAATAGCGGAAATGTTTAAAGGTACAAAACTATCACCTTAACTAAACCATCTCTTTAAGGAGAGGGCTTGGAAAACATTCCTTCTCATATAAGGAGAAGGTTAGGATGAGGTATTAAAAAGTTTATAAGTTTAGGAGTTGAGAAGGAATTAATAAAAATAAATCTATTCACTCTTCACTCCTCACTAATCACTAGTTGAGAAATGGAGAAGGTTTTTATTTCCAATAAACTTTGAAATTTCTAATTTCATCTAACGTCTTATTATAATCGCCTTTAAAGCAAATTGTCCTATCATCAATATAAAGAAAAGATGGTAGTTTTATATTTGTTACATCCTTAAAAAAGTTATCTAATTTATTCTTAATTAACCATTTAGAAGCTAGTAATAAATTCCTTGAAGTAAATAAATATAATTCAGCATCTTTAGATAATTTATCTAAAAAATCAAAAGCGCCGGTTTTAATTTCAGGGATAAAATTCTCATCGAATTTTTCTTTCCCATACTCATTCAAAACCCCATCTAAATCTATTAATATTTTCTTTCTAAACATAATTAATCCTTTCTATTGCTAGTGTCACTAGTTGTAGCTAATGCTAGTATAACTAACAATTTAAAAATGAACAAGTCTTTTTTAGAAAAATTCGCAAAAAATTTAAAAAAATTAAGAAATGAACGAAAATTAACTCAAGATGATATTGGAGTTAATGGTGTTTCAAGAGCTATGATTAGCTTACTTGAACTTGCAAAAACAGATGTTACCGTAACTAAATTAAAGATAATTGCAGACAATTTAGGAGTAGAAGTTAAAGATTTGTTTGATTTTAAAGAGTAAATATAAAAACTGATATTCTAAAAATTCAAGACCTTTTATGTTAATATACACTTATGTCAAATATTTCAGTTGGAAAACAAGGCGAGGAAATTGCTTTAAATTATTTAAATAAAATCGGATATAAGATTTTAGATACAAACAAAAGATTTTCTCGCATTTGCGAAATTGATATTATTGCTCAAGAAAAAGATACGCTTGTTTTTATAGAGGTAAAAACTAGAAGCTCTAATTCTACAGGTCTTCCACTGGAAGCGATTACAAAATCAAAATATCAGCATATTAAACAAGGTCTTTTTACTTATTTACAAGAAAATCCGCAGTATAAAAAATATAGGATAGATGCAATTTCAATTATTTTAAATCCTAAAATAGAAATTAAGCACTTAAAAAACATTTAAAAATGTTTATGTTAGAATATTCTTATTAAGTGAGGGAAAAATTATGTCAGATTTAAGAGATAAATATGAAGTCGTAATCGGACTGGAAGTCCATGCGCAATTAAAGACAAAATCTAAAATATTTGCACCTGATTCAACAGAATTCGGTAATGAACAGAATTCACAGACTAGTGCAATTACTTTAGGTATGCCAGGTGTTTTACCTGTATTGAATAAAGAATGTGTTAATATGGGGATTTTATTAGGGCTTGCATTGAATTGTAAAATTCCTAATAGATGTAAATTTGATAGAAAACAGTATTTCTATCCAGATCTTCCAAAAGGGTATCAAATTTCTCAATATGATGAGCCAATTTGTGTTGATGGCTATATCGATGTTAAAGGTAAAAGAATCGGTATTACAAGAGCTCACTTAGAAGAAGATGCAGGAAAATTAGTTCACTTAGGTGCTGCAGGTATTAATGGTGCTACAGGTTCATTAGTTGATTTGAATAGAGCAGGGACTCCATTATTAGAAATCGTTTCTGAGCCTGATATGAGATCAAGTGAAGAAGCTAGAAATTACATGGAAGAATTGAGAAATATTGTAAGATACTTAGGTGTTTGTGATGGTAACTTAGAAGAAGGCTCAATGAGATGTGATGCTAATATTTCAATAATGCCTAAAGGTTCTAAAGAATTCGGAACAAGAGCTGAAATCAAGAATGTAAACAGTTTTTCTGCTCTACAACGTGCAATTGAATATGAAATAGACAGACAAATCGAAATCGTTGAAGAAGGCGGTCAAGTTGTTCAAGAAACAAGACTTTGGGATGATAACTTGAGAGAGACTCGCTCAATGAGAGGAAAAGAAGATGCTCATGACTATAGATATTTCCCTGAGCCTGATTTAATGCCTTTAGAAATTTCAAGAGAATGGGTAGAAGAAATTAGAGCAAAAATGCCTGAGCTTCCTGAAGCTAAGCGTCAAAGATATATGAGTATCGGATTGAGCGAATATGATGCTTCTGTTATAGTTGAGCAAATGCCATTAGCTCTATTCTTTGATAAAGTATTAGAATTAGGTGCTAATGCAAAAATAGCTGTAAACTTTATAATGTGTGAAATTGCAGCTTACTTGAAAGAAAATAAGGTAGAAATTAATGAAACAAAATTAACTCCTGAAAATTTAGCGGAATTAATTTCATTAATCGAAAAAGGTACAATCTCTAATAATATTGGTAAACAAATTCTTGTAGAAGATATGATTACTAATGGTGAAAAAGCTTCTGAAATCGTTGAGAAAAAAGGCTTAAGCCAAATTTCTGATGAGGGAGCAATTAAAGAAATTGTACAAAAGATTATTGAAGCTAATCAGCCTCAGGTAGAAGCTTATAGAAACGGTAAAACTAATTTATTAGGATTCTTTGTTGGTCAGGTAATGAAAGAGACAAAGGGCAGAGCTAATCCAAAAACAGTTAATGAATTAATCAAAGGATTCTTAGAAGGTTAATAAAATTTATAATAGATAGAATAAAAAAGAAGAAATAATTTTATTTATTTCTTCTTTTTCTTTTTCTTTTTCTTTTGGGCATGGGCATGCTCAAAAATTTTTGAATGTTTTTATTCGATGGGTGTGTCTTTCACAATTAATAACTGCTTCGGATTTTGTCAAGAAAAGTATATACTTTTCATGCGAAAACTGTAACAAAATTAACAATATTGAGATTTGTAAAACTATTGATTTTAAAGGATTTCAAGGATTGTGT
This sequence comes from Candidatus Gastranaerophilales bacterium, assembly GCA_944325535.1. Classification (GTDB taxonomy): domain Bacteria; phylum Cyanobacteriota; class Vampirovibrionia; order Gastranaerophilales; family Gastranaerophilaceae; genus CAG-196. The sequence goes on along the minus strand of CALVAL010000016.1, from coordinate 17,090 downwards.
CTTTTTGTGAATTATTTGATATGAATACTTATTTGAATTATCATTTAAATATAGGATTAGATTTTGGGAAGAGAATGTTATTCTCATAATAGAAATAAGCGAAATAATAATAGAATAGCTTGTTTTGTCGTAAATTAGGAGGTTAGATAGATAAAAATGCAAAATAGTTTAAATAAGGAAAGAAATATTGTAGAATTTGCCTCAAATAAAGTAGTAACAGATGTAATTAAGGGAAATGCAGCTGTTAATAATGAATATATGTCATCTCCGCTTTCTAAAATTAATGTTCAAGCGGAACAAAAAGTTACTCCTATAAAAGTTAATAATGTTTTAGTTATAAAAAAAGACGGAACTAAAGAAGAATTTGATAATAGAAAAATTATTAATGCAGTTAAAAAATCTGCTACTAGAATGTTAGTAGAACTAACTGATGAAGAATTAAAAGAAATATGCGATTTTGTAGATAACAACATTTTGAGAATGAACAAGTCTGAAGTAACAATTGCTGAAATGCATAATTTAGTAGAAGGTGCTTTAGAACATATCAATCCTAATGTTGCACATAGTTATAGAAACTATAGAAACTACAAACAGGATTTTGTACATATGCTTGATAAAGTATACCAAGAGAGCCAAAAAATTATGTACATTGGAGATAAGGAAAACTCTAATGCTGATTCTACTTTGGTATCTACTAAGCGTTCATTAATTTTTAATGAATTAAATAAAGAATTGTACAAAAAATTCTTCCTTACAGTAGATGAATTACAAGCAATAAGAGATGGCTATATCTATATCCATGATATGTCAGCAAGAAGAGATACAATGAATTGTTGTCTATTTGACGTTGCATCTGTTCTAAAAGGTGGATTTGAAATGGGTAACCTTTGGTATAATGAGCCAAAATCTTTAGATGTAGCATTTGATGTAATCGGTGATATTGTTATGGCAGCAGCAAGTCAACAATATGGTGGTTTTACTGTTGCAGAAGTTGATAAAATTTTAGCTCCATATGCTGATAAAACTTATGAAAGACAATATAACAAATATTTATGCTTAGGCTTGTCTTTTGAAAAAGCCCGTGAAGAAGCTCTAAAAGATCTACAAAAAGATTTTGAACAAGGTTTCCAAGGTTGGGAATACAAATTCAATACAGTAGCTTCTTCAAGAGGTGATTATCCTTTCATTACTGTTTCTGCAGGTTTGGGAACAGGTGAATACGAAAAAATGGCTACATTAGCTATGTTAAAAATCAGAATGAGAGGTCAAGGTAAGAAAGAATGCAAAAAACCTGTTTTATTCCCTAAAATAGTTTTCTTATATGATGAAAACTTACATGGTGAAGGAAAGGTAAACGAAGATTTATTTAAAGCAGGTATTGAATGTTCTAAAAAAGCAATGTATCCTGACTGGTTATCATTATCAGGAGAAGGATATGTCGCATCAATGTATAAAAAATATGGTAAAGTGGTTTCTCCAATGGGATGTCGAGCATTCTTATCACCTTGGTATGAAAGAGGTGGTATGCATCCTGCTGATGAAAATGATGCGCCTATTTTCGTTGGACGTTTCAACATTGGTGCAATTAGTTTACACTTACCAATGATTTATGCAAAAGCTAAAAAAGAAAGCAAAGATTTCTATGAAGTATTAGATTATTATATGGAATTAATAAGAAAGCTTCATATCAGAACTTATGATTATTTAGGTGAAATGAAAGCTTCAGTAAACCCTCTTGCTTATTGTGAAGGTGGTTTCTTAGGCGGTCACTTGGGTATTCATGATAAAATTAAGCCTTTATTGAAATCTGCTACAGCTTCATTTGGTATTACAGCTTTGAATGAATTACAAGAATTACATAACGGAAAATCTTTAGTAGAAGACGGTGCTTTTGCTCTTGAAGTTATGGAATACATTAATAAAAAAGTTAATGAATTCAAAGAACAAGATGGTTACTTATATGCAATTTATGGTACTCCGGCAGAAAATCTTTGTGGCTTACAAGTAAAACAATTCCGTAAAAAATATGGTGTTGTTGCTAATGTTTCAGACAGAGGCTATGTATCAAATAGTTTCCACTGCCACGTTAGTGAAGATATAAGTCCTATACAAAAACAAGATTTGGAAAAACGTTTTTGGGATTTATTGAACGGTGGAAAAATCCAGTATGTAAAATATCCGCTTGATTATAATACAGAAGCAGTTGAGACTTTAGTTCATAGAGCAATGGATATGGGATTCTATGAAGGAGTCAATCTATCACTTTCATACTGCGATGATTGCGGTCATGAAGAATTAAATATGGATGTATGTCCAAAATGCGGAAGCAGAAATCTAACTAAAATTGATAGAATGAACGGCTATCTATCTTATTCAAGAGTAAAAGGTGATACTCGTTTGAATGACGCTAAAATGGAAGAGTTAGCAGATAGAAAATCAATGTAGTGTAGTTATTAATATAAAAATAAGTCCTGCAATTTTGTAGGACTTATTTTTTTAGAAATTTTCTATCATTTTGTTACTCTAGAAATTCTTATAGGGGGCATTATTTTAGATTACTAAAATTAATCTTTTTTTTCTTTATATTCTATTTCGTATCCAAGGATTTCTAAAATCTTTCTTACTTCTTCAAATCTGATAGTTTTCTGAGCAAGCTTATTAGAAAGGCTTTTAATTGAAGTCTTAGAACCTTTTTCTGTTAAAATTCTTGCTAGCTCTGTCATTGTCATTGCTTTTTTGGCTAAAAGCATTTTAATATCTTCTCTTATACTCATAAGCTAATTCTAATATTTAACAAAATATTTTTCAAATTTTTTAATTTTGTAAAGAGCATGCACAATTGTTTTTGAAGTGGTATCATGAACTAAAGGAGTTTTAAAAATGAATTATCACAATATTACAAAAGATGATATGTTAAATGGAGATGGGCTTAGGGTTGTATTGTGGGTAGCAGGCTGTACTCACCATTGCCATGGCTGTCAAAATCCTATTACTTGGGATGTAGCTGGTGGACTTTTATTTGATGAGGCAGCAGAAAAAGAATTATTTGAAGCTCTTGATAGGCCGCATGTCGCAGGTATTACATTCTCTGGTGGTGATCCATTACATCCTTTTAATCGTGATGAAGTGTTTAGACTTATTAAAAAGATAAGAAAAGAATTGCCTCAAAAAACTATTTGGCTTTATACTGGATTTTTATGGGAAGAAATAAAAGACATTCCTGATATTGCAGATATAGATGTTATTGCAGAAGGAAAGTTTGTTGAAGAATTACTCGATCCTAAGATTCATTGGGTAGGAAGTTCTAACCAAAGAGTTATTGATGTTAAGCCTACTCTTGAGACTGGCGAAATTGTTTTGCATAATACATAGTTCTTTTTAAGAAATATTAAAACTTTTGGCTTAAATAAGTTGGTTTTGGTATAATACTGACTATAGGCTTATTTATCTTGGAGGGAAGTATGAAAGAACGTAAGAGTAATGTGTTATCGATACTTGAGGATAAGACAAACAGTTATGCTCGCAAAATAGCATTAGGAATGAAAACTCAATTCGGCTGGCAAGAGATAACTTACGATGGGCTAGGGCTTATGTCTAGAAGACTTGCTGCCTATTTAATGAACGATTTAGGCTTACAAAAAGGTGAGCGTTTAGCGATTTTATCAGAATCAAAGCCTGAATATGGTGCTTGCGTTTTTGCTTCTGTAATTTCCGGACTTATTACTGTGCCTTTAGATATTAAACTTACAAAGTATGAATTACAATCAATATTATCTGACTGTAATCCTTCTGTAATGCTTGTTTCTCAAACATATATTGATAAAGCTCTAGAATTACAAAAAGTTCTTCCATCTTTAAAACATATAATAGTAATGGATGAACATCCAGTAAATAAAGAATTAGAGAGTATTTATACAATCCCTAATAATTATACTTGCAAATGGAGACATCGTTCTAAAAATTCTACTGTGTTTATAATTTATACATCCGGAACAACAGGCTCTCCTAAAGGTGTAGAAACAACTTTCGGTAATATGCTAACACAGCTTAATGATTTGAAAGTAGCATTTGATAGTATTTTGCCAAATGGTGATGTAAGAATTTTATCAATTCTTCCAATGAACCATTTATTTGAAATGACTGTAGGTTTTTCTACTTTCTTGAATTTAGGTTTTTCAGTATATTACACTCATAACTTGAAACCAAAAGATATTTTAAATACTATGCGTGATAAAAAGATTACGTTCATGATTGTAGTACCTGCATTTTTAAAACTATTAAAAACAGGGCTTGAAGCTGAAATGAAGAATCGTTCAAAATTCAGCCAAAAAATGTTTCCGATTTTATTCCACATAGCAAAATTTATACCATTTATTTGGGCTAAGAAACTTTTATTTTGGAAAACTCATAGTTTCTTTGGTGGAAATTTTAAAGGCTGCATGTCAGGTGGTGCTCCTTTGGATTTGGATGTCGCAAAATTTTTCCAAAGAATAGGTATTCAAGTCTATGAAGTATATGGTCTTACTGAGACTAGTCCTATTGCAACTATTAATATTGAAAAGAATCGTGATTTACGTTCTGTAGGTAAGCCGCTTCCAAGCTATGAAGCTAAAGTTGATCCTGAAAGCGGTGAATTGTTATTAAAAGGACCTTCAATTATGAAAGGTTATCACAATCGTCCTGATTTAACTGCTGAAGCTATTGATGAGGATGGCTGGTTCCATACAGGTGATATTGCAAGAATTGATGATAAAGGCAGAGTGTATATAACCGGTCGTATTAAGAATATGATTGTGCTTTCAGGCGGTAAAAAAGTTTATCCTGAAGAAGTTGAGGCTGTATTAGAGAAAAGCGATATGTTTGCTGAATTATGCGTATTCGGAGTTTCACGAGAAGGCGGAGCAAAAGACGGTACAGAAGATATTGCTGCTGTTGTTGTTCCTACTGAAGAGCTTAAAAATAAATATGATGATGAGACTTTGAATAAACTTATGAAAGATGAAGTGAAAAGACTTTCTCAAAGGCTCACTCCTTATAAACGTCCAATAAATATCACTGTACTAAAAGAGACTTTACCAAGAACTAAAAAAGCTACAGTTCAAAGAAATAAAGTCAGAGAAATGGTATATAGCAATAAGGGGAACTAATGAAATTCGATACAAAACTTCTACATGCAGGTCATAATCCAAAAGAACATCAAATGTGTATAAATGTTCCGATTTATCCTACTACAGCATTTGATTTTGATGATGTAGAACGTGGGGCTGGACTTTTTGATTTGAAAGTCGAGGGTGATATTTATACGAGATTATCAAATCCTACGAATAATATATTGGAAAAGCGCCTTGCTGAATTAGAAGGCGGGGTTGGGGCTTTGACATTTTCTTCAGGTCAGGCGGCTACTACTGCAGCGATTTTGAATATAACAAATTCAGGAGATGAGGTTGTTGCAGCATCAACTCTTTATGGTGGGACTTGCAACTTATTTTCTTCAACTTTTAAAAAATTAGGAATAAACGTCAAATTTGCAAAAGGTGAAGATCCTGAAGATTTTGAAAGAGAAATTACAGAAAAAACAAGATGTATTTTTATCGAATTATTATCAAATCCGGCTTTGAATATAATTGATATTGAAAAATTAGCTGATGTAGCTCATAGACATAATGTTCCTTTAATTGTTGATAATACTATTCCAAGTCCTTATTTATGTCGTCCTATTGATTGGGGTGCTGATATTGTAGTGCATTCAACTACAAAATATATTTCAGGTCATGGAAATGCTATGGGTGGTGCTATTATTGATTCAGGAAACTTTGATTGGAATGTAAAAGTAAATATTGATGGTAAAATTTTGCCTAAGTATCCTGAACTTACAGAACCTGATGAATCTTATCATGGAATTGTTTATACAGAGGCTTTTGGAAAAGCTGCTTATATTGTAAAAGCAAGAGTTCAAATACTTAGAGATATGGGAGCATGTCCTAGTCCTTTTAATTCTTATTTAACAATATCAGGACTTGAGACTTTATCTTTAAGAATGCAAAGACATTGTGATTCAGCTTTAAAAATAGCTGAATGGCTAGAAAATCATCCTTCAATCAGCTGGGTAAATTATCCAGGATTAAAAAGCAGTAAATATTATGAATTAGCAAAGAAATATACACCTAAAGGTTGTTCTTCGATAATAGGGTTTGGATTAAAAGGGGGCGCAAAGGCAGGTGAAAAATTCATCAATTCGCTAACTATTCCTATTCATACGACAAATATTGGAGATACAAGAAGTATTATCACATATCCGTATTTGACAACTCATAGACAATTGAGTGATGAACAAAAAATTGCTTGTGGTGTGACTGATGATTTTATGCGTTTTTCAGTCGGGCTAGAGGATGTCGAGGATATAATCGAGGATTTAGACCAAGCTATTAAAAAAAGCCAAGTATAATTATACTTGGCTTTTTTGGTTTTATTACAATATTTGTTACTTTCTTATTTGTATATGTTTTTAGATGCATTGAATACATCTCTAGTAGAAGCATGTTTGATAGTGTTAGCTAGGTTTTTAGTTACTTGATAAAATTTACCATAATGATTTTCACCAGCAGAGAGTGTAAAACATTTTGGAGATTGCATAAAAGAAAGAAAATCATTTTTAGTTTTATATTTTATATCCATATAGGCAAATGTACTTTGTATACCTAGACCACTAAATCCATTTTGGGCTTCAAATGTTACGGTGCCGTCGTATTTGTTGAAAAAGTTTCTAAAAGCTTTGCTTTCGTGGAGTGCATTTAGTAGTTTTTGTTGCAGTCTAGCATCACAGTTTTTATAATAGCCTTTAAATTTAACTTTTTTAAGAGCTCCAAAGTTAGGATTTTTAGAGTTTAAATTACTTGATTGAATGTTGTTAATTTGCATATTTTTTCTCCTATTTATACTTACAATATTGTAAAACTTGTAAAAATTTAATTTGCTAGCTAATTTATTGAGTTTGTTATTTTGTCTAACATTTTAAATATGATACAATATATTTTAAGATGAATTATGTAGAGACAAAGTATTTTAAAATTAACGAGCCTATAAGTCTTGAATCAGGTAGAGAGCTTAAGAATGTTGAAGTAGCTTATGAAACATATGGCGAGCTTAATAAAGATTGTGATAATGCAATTTTACTTTTACACGCTCTAACTGGTGATGCTCATGCTGCTGGTTATCATGAAGGTGATAAAAAGCCTGGCTGGTGGGATGATATGGTAGGCTCTGGTAAAGCTTTTGATACTGATAAGTATTTTGTTATTTGCTCAAACATGTTAGGCGGATGTAAGGGGACAACTGGTCCTAATTCAATAAATCCTGATACAGGGAAAGAGTATGGATTAACATTTCCTGTAATAACGATTGAGGATGTTGTAAGGGTTCAAAAAAAACTCATTGATTTTTTAGGAGTAAAAAAACTAACAGTAGCTGGAGGCTCAATGGGCGGTATGCAGGCTCTTGAATGGGCTTTAGCATATCCTGATATGGTATCACATGTTATTGTGATAGCTTCTACTCCAAGACTTTCTGCTCAAAGTATCGCTTTTAATGCCGTTGGAAGAAACGCAATTTTATCTGATCCAAATTTTAATAATGGGGATTATTATCATGGAGAAAAGCCTGAAAAAGGTTTAGCTATCGCAAGAATGGTAGGACATATTACTTATTTATGTGAAGAGGCTATGCATGAAAAATTTGCAAGACGGTTTCAGGATAAAGACTCGCCGAATTTTAATTTTGATATAGATTTTGAGGTTGAAAGCTATCTTGCTCATCAAGGGCAGACGTTTGTTGACCGTTTTGATGCAAATAGTTATTTATACATAACAAAAGCTGTTGATTATTTTGATATTGCTAAAAAATACGGTTCGCTTGAAAAAGCATTTGAGAATACTAAATCAAAATATTTAGTAATTTCTTTTTCTTCAGATTGGTTATTTCCATCGTCTCAGTCAAAAGAATTAGTAAATGCTCTTATGCGGAATAAAAAAGACGTTTCTTATTGTGAAATTCAGTCACCTTGCGGGCATGATGCGTTTTTATTAGAGTATGAGACACAGACTAAGATTATAAGGAGTTTTCTATGTCTCCAGTAAATGATCATTATATAAAATCTAAAGGACTTCATCTTAACTATTCAATTATTACTGATATGGTAGAAACTGGTGCTACAGTGCTTGATTTGGGCTGTGGGGACGGGACTTTGATGAAAATGTTAAAAGATAAAGGTGTTTTTGTAAGCGGAATTGATATTAGTGAAGATAATATTGTAAAATGCTTGGAAAAAGGACTTCCAGTTATTCAGGGTGATATTGATGAAGGTTTGCATGAATATCCCGAAAAATCTTATGATTATGTGATTTTGAATCAAACATTACAGTCAACTGAAAAGCCTGATTATGTTATAAAAGAAATGCTTAGAGTAGGGAAAAAAATAGTAGTAAGCTTTCCAAATTTTGCGTATTGGCGTGTAAGGTTTTATTTATTATTTAATGGTAAAATGCCTAAATCAAAAATATTACCTTTTGAATGGTTTAATACTCCGAATATTCATTTGCTTACGATAAAAGATTTTTATGAATTTGCGAGAGATAATGATTTTAAAATAGAAAGTAAACTTTCTATGACGAAAGCTAAAATCAGAAAAAGCTTATTTCATAGAATTTTTGATAATTTATTTACGGAAGAAGTGATTTTTTTATGTACGAAGATTTAGAAAAAATTCATAAAAAATGTCTTTCTTGTGAAAAATGCGAGCTTAATAAGACAAGAAATAATATTGTATTTTCAGATGGGACTCCTAATCCTAAGCTTATGCTAATTGGTGAAGCTCCTGGGTTTTATGAAGATCAACAAGGTAAACCTTTTGTAGGGAAAGCAGGACAATTATTGGATAAGATTTTTGCTTCAGTAGGTTTTAGCAGAAAAGATATCTATATTTGTAACACTCTTAAATGCAGACCACCTGATAATAGAAATCCTCTTCCGCACGAAAAAGAAGCTTGTTGGGAGTATTTAAAGGCTCAAATTGATATTATAAGACCCAAAATTATTCTTTTATGCGGTAACGTTGCTGTAAAATCAATACTTGGTGATGTTGGCGGTATTACAAGAATAAGAGGAAAATGGTTTGAGGGGAACGATGTCGTCTATCATGCGAAATTAATGCCAATTTTCCATCCTTCTTATCTTTTGAGGAATGATTCTAGAGAAAAAGGCTCTCCTAAGTGGCTCATGTGGCAGGATATTCAAGAAATAAGAAGAGAATATGATAAATTATAAAAAAATAGTCGGACTAAAAATCCGACTATTTTTATAGAAAAATTTATTTTATGTATAACTGTTGATTTGTGATGTTGAGTAATTAACGTTAGTATTTGCATAAGAGCCAAGCGCTTTTCCAAAGTTCATAATCCTTACTGACTCATAACCTTGTGTTCTGTCAACAACAGTTTTTCCACTATCAGGAGTGTTTGATACGGCATTTGCTTTACAGTATTCAAAATATTCATTATAGTCGAATTTTGATAAATCAGTTTCAGGAGCTTTTTCATATACTGATGATTGCTCATACATTTCTTCTTTTATTTCAAAAGCTTGATTTGAGTTGACTCTTGAAGAAAAGTCAAATTTCATTTCTTTTTGATAAAAGCTTGATCTTACTTGGGGTTGATTTAGATTAATTTCATTTGTCATGACAACACCTCACAACTATAGCAGGGTACATGATTATTATAAATCTTTTTTTCAACCTTTCAATGATTCTGAATATCTATTTTGTATATACTTAACTAATTCTTTTAGACTAATTCTTTTTAATTTAAGACTAAAGACTTGATTAATAAGTCATTTCCGACTTTTTTTATATCATAAATTTTAAGGTTTCTAGATTTATTGATTTCATCAATATCATCGCCATCAAAGCAGCTTTTACCGTTATTGTCATTCAAAATTTTTGGAGCTATAAATTGATAAATTTCATCAATTAAACCAGCTTTTAACATAGCTCCAGCGAGTGTTCCACCAGATTCTACAAAGACTTTGTAGATTCCTTTTTTATATAATTCTTTTAGCACAAATTCTATATCAAGCTGATTATTTTTAACTGGTGTATTTTCTTTTGTTGCGATAAAAATTTGTCCGTCATTAAAAATTTTAGAATTTTTATCCACTCTTGAATCTTTATCAAGAATACATTTCCACTTATTTCTGCCCATTTTCATATTTGGATTATCTGCAATTACTGTATTTGAGCTTGTCATTATACAATCGAAGTCTTTTCTCATTTTATAAACTAATTTTCGAGCTTCATCTGAGGTTATCCATTTTGAAGATCCCGTTTTAGTAGAAGTTTTCCCATCAGCTGTAGTTGCAGTTTTGAGTACGACATAAGGTAGTTTTTTTGTCTGATTTTTTATAAAAACTCTATTCAGAAATTTAGCGTCATCTTCTAAAATCCCTATAGTTACTTCGATTCCAGCTTCTTTTAGTTTTTTGATACCGTTTCCGCAAACAATAGGGTTTACATCCTGCATTGCAATTACTACTTTTTTTAATTTTTTTTCAATAATTAAATCTGCACAAGGCGGAGTCTTGCCATAATGCGAGCATGGCTCCAAATTAACATATAGGGTTCCACCTTCTGCTTCATTATTTTCTAATTTTAGTAAAGCATCACGTTCTGCGTGGTTTTTACCGTATTTTTTATGGTAACCTTTTGATACTATATTCCCAAGCTTATCTAAAACAACGCATCCGACTAATGGATTTGGTCTTGTAGCGTTTTTGCCCTTTTTTGCAAGAGCAAAACACATTTTCATATATTTTTCATCTAAATTTCTCATAAGCTTAAATAATAATCTTTTAATAGCTTTGCATCATCTTCGATGTTAGGGCTTTCACAAACTATTGCACCTTTTATATCAAAAGCTTTGAATGCTTTTAGTAAATCTTTATAATTGAAATCGGATTCTTCAAGATTTAAGTGTTTTTTCTCACCTTTATCACCATATTCAATTCCTGCAACGTGAGCATGGAAATTATCTAGAGCGTTTTGTCCCAGCTTATTTCCTATTTTTTCAAAAATTTGTGAGAATTCATCATATGTATTAGAAATTCCATTGTATCTGGCATGGAGATGTGAAAAATCGACACAAGGAAGAACAGTTTCGAATTCTTTAGAAAGATTAACTATTTCTTCTAAATCTCCCCACTGAGTACCTTTTCCTGTGGTTTCAGGTCTTATCCAAATTTTATTACCACTTTTTTCAAGAGCATCGGTAATAATTTTCATTTGTGTTTTTACTTGATTATAGACTAAATCTTTGCTCATTCCCATATAATAAGCAGCATGGAATGTTATGCTATATCCTCCAAGTTCATTTGCAACTTCGGCGGTTTCAATGATTCTTTGTACGCTTGCTTCTATTTTATCTTCTTCTTTAGAATTCAAATTAACATAAAATGGTGCATGAGCAGTTATTACTTTTTTTGAATTGCTCACAGCAGCTCTGCTTTTATCGCTAATTCGCACACCTCGCACAAATTCTAATTCTAAGCCGTCTAAATTCATATCATTTAATATTTGAAATCCGACTTCATAGCCTTTATTTCCAGCTTTTAAAGGTACTCCTGCTGTTAAAAAATTTAGTTTATCCATATTATCCTTCTAATTTAAATATTAAAAATTATTATTTTATCTGAATTCTTCACCTATTTTAGGATTCACAATTCTTATAAAATCTTTGCTATCACCCATAAAGAAGCTACCAAATTGCATAACTAACGGAACAATAAGCCCCTTTGACGTTGCGATGAAGAATTTATCGTCTTCAATTTTAGCAACAGTTCCAGCAGGATGTGGAACACAAAAAGCATCTGATGCAACTTCTACTTTCATAATTTTCATCATATTCCCACGAAATGTTGTGCTGGCAAGTATAAACGGATTCAGGGCTCTTACAAATCTTTCGATTTCTTCAGCTGTTCTGTTGTAATTAATAAATAATTCTCTTTCATCTAAGCCTTTACCTGAAATAAAATCTCCATTAGGTTGCTTAATTCTTGGTAAAGGTTGAGTTTCATATGCTTGAAGTACTTGTAAAAGTAGTTCTATACCAAGCACGTTAAGCTCATTAAAAAGAGTTCCCATTGTTGCTTTTGAATGAATATGATATGCTTTTTGAGCGATAATATCTCCTGTATCAAATCTTTCATCCATAAAATGAATAGTAACACCTGTTTCAGTTTCACCATTCATAATTACTCTTGAGTATGGATTCCCACCTCTATATTTAGGTAACATAGATGGATGTACATTGATGAAGCCATCTTTTGTCGATTCAAGTAATATTTTAGGGATTTTGTAGTTAAACGAGCATACTACAGCTGCATCAATATCCAAATTTCTTATTGTTTCAATTAACTGCGGCTCATCTAATTCATCATAGTCTATATAGTTTAATCTTCTAGATAGGACAAAATTCTTAAAATCATAGTACATGCTATAATCTTTTTTAGGCCCAAGAACTCCTACAATATTTACTCCTGCCATTAAGAGTCCGTCCAATCCGATATATGCCATATCGGGGATTCCTACAAAGAGTATTCTTTTTTTGAAAAGAGTTCGATTAAACATATTTTTTTACCAGTAATACACCAAGTATAACTGAAATTAAGCAAATTGACAAACTTGTTAATATATAAATAATTGCCTTTAAAAAATCACCTTGTTGAAGAAACTCAACAATTTCAAGAGAAAATGTGCTGAATGTTGTTAATCCCCCACAAAAACCTGTAATTATTAAAGGCTTATACACAGGATTGATATCACTTTTTAAAACAAAGTAAGTAACTACTACTCCAGCAATGAAGCAGCCTAAAAAATTAACTGCAAGTGTATGGTACGGAATATATGCGTTTTCCTTTGGAATCAAGATTGAGAACAAATATCGAAGCATAGCTCCCATTCCACCACCTATAAATACTACAAATAAATTTGTCATACTCTTACCTTAGCTAATCTTTCCAATATTTTTGAACAATCTTCTACCATGTTTGCACAATGAGCTTTTCTTTCAGGAGAGCCCATATCTAAGCCACTTGTTAATACTCTGCAGCAAGTAGCTTTATGATTTTTTTTGAACTCTTCCATAAATTCTTTTGCTTTAGCTTTTGCAATTACTTCATTGCCATTTTTATTATTTCTACCGAATAAATATCCAAGTACCATTTGAGAACCTGCTATTGCTCCACAAAGACATCCTGAACTTATTCCTGCGCAGAATGGTGTTGCAATTGGTAGTAATTCTTCAGGGACAAGTCCAGCATCAACTGCCCCTTTTATTATGCTTTCAGAACAAGAATAACCATTTAAAAAATACTCTGATGCTTTCATAATCTTACCTCTTTCGTAATTATTATTTTATCACCAAAGTATTTTTTTAACTAGAAATTATATGTGTTATTTTGTTTTTTTACTTTTTTGACGAGTTACTTTGCCATATTGTTCGATTTTTGATTCTAAAAGATGGTTATAGTATTTTCTTACATCTCTTGCACGATATTCAGGATTATTTTGTCTTTGTTTTTTTATCTGTTGCTCAGCTTTGTCAAGCATACTGATAATATCTTTTACTTCGAACATTCTACTGCCATCTACGTTACGTTTTTTTAGTAAGTAATTGACAAATTTTTTATTATTTCCATTAATTTTTAAGTATAAATTTAATGCATCTTTATTTGCAGAATTTATTCTATATTTTCCGACAGCTCTATCAGCTTTTCTTGTATCTGAAATTGAAGCGAATATTTCAGGTAACATTTCATATCTCATCTTTGTTGCATTTTCTACGAATTTTTCTCGTTGATTAGAAAAGGTTTTTGCTCCAAGTTTTTTGCTTATAAATGATATGATATTTTGGTGTAAAGCATCTTGTTTTTGTATTTTTTCAAATCTTGAAGTCATTTTTTTCAAGACATTTTCTTTTTTAATTGGTTTGTCATTATTAATTGTTTTTTCTTTAGATTTATTTTCTAAATTAATGATAGATTTTTCCTGCTGGGAAGTTGTTTTAATTTCTGATTTTGTATTTGACTGAACTTGATTTAAATTTTCTACAATAGGATTTGTTTTTACGATTTCTTTTTCAATATTTTTTATTGGAGCTGTAATGTTTTCATTAGTTTTCAAACTTAAAGGTTTAGTATCTTTTGTTAATTTATCCCTTATAAGATTAAGGGTGTTTGATATGTATAAATATGCTTTTTTGAAGATATTTTCTTTTGTTGTGTAGCCGTATTTTAAAGCAAGTTTATTATTTTTTGGTAACTGTAGTTTTGAAATATTATTTTTTAATTCATCGATTCTATTCTCTTTTTTAGTAGCTTGTATTATTCTTTTAGAGTTTTCGAAGAAAATATTTAATTTTTTAGTAGGAACCTCATTAAGAATATCTACAACTTCTTTAGGATCTGAGAATAGAATATCTTTAGAGTTAGTTAGTTTTTTTAGATAATTTTTTGCATGTTTATCACCACTATCTGCTATTTTAAAAATAGTATTTATATTTTTCAAAAAAGCGCTATTTTCATCTTGGCTTTTAATAAAATTGTAGTTTTGGTTAAAATACTCTATAATTTTGTTTCTTAATTTTATGTTGTTTTTGTTAGTAGATAAATACATTGATAAAATTTCATTTTCATCATTTGAATCTACTTTGCTATTTATATTAGTATATTTATCTTGAATAGTTTGTAATAATTTTACTCTTGGTTTTGAATAATTTTTAATGAAAAGCTCAGTGGTTGACTTATCAATATCACTATATATAAGATCCTGTAAAATATTTTTTATTTTTAAAGTGTTATCGTAGGTTTTATGGTTAAAAGTATTAGTTTCAACCATTTTTTCTAAATCATTTATAGAATTTGGGTTATCTTGATTTAAAATAAGATATGATTTTATTTTATTAAAATTATTGACATAAAATCTATTATGTTTTGAGTTCAATAATTGCGCAGCTAAGTTTTCATCATTTTCTATTAAGTTATTAATATTTTGTGCGAATTTTAGCTTTTTAGTACTATTACCTGCTGCTATCAAAATTTGGTTTAAGCTTTCAAGAGAATTCTTAAAATTTTTGACTATATTAATGTGAATGTTTTTTGGTTTTTTTATATTTTGATATATTGTATTTACTATGTTTGAATTTTCTTTATTCTTGAAATTATAAAAATATTTTGTAGTATATAACTGAACAAGAGAGTCAAAAAAGTCTATTCTTTTTTCTCCTGCCCCCTTTGTTAGAGATAAAATATCGTTATAGTTTTGTTCTAAAATTAAAGATGCTTTTGAACGCACATCTTCTAATTTTGTTGCGAAACCTGGTGTTTTGAATTTCCCTATACGACCATTGAATTGTTGGTTATATTGGGTGTTAGCATTAATTTTCATTACAAATTTCTCCTATTTTTTATATAAAAACATGTAAAAAAAATTTTTGCTAGTACATAAAGTTCTTATATGTTATATGCAATAAATCTACATAATTCTATAATTTTTTCTGGATAAACTCCTATTATTACGGTGATAATAGTTGTAATTGTAAGTACAAATTTTTGTGAAAAAACAGGGTTTAAAATGATGATGTCATTGAAGTTTTTATCTGTTTTTTCAAAAAGTGGAAGAAGTATTTTGAGATAATAAAATAACGCATATACTGTAAGAATTAGTAATAATAGTAAAAATGGAACAAATACAAGGCCAGAATTAGCTATAGCCGTGAATAAGTATATTTTGGCGATGAATCCAGAGGTGAGTGGAAATCCTGCAAGTGCAATAATTGATATGGCATAAGCTCCGCATAAGCCGTGATTATTATGAAAAATTCCTTTAAAGCTTTTAACATCAAGAGAGTTTTTATCTCCATAGATATTCAAAAATGCAAATGCTGAAATGTTCATAAATGAATAACATATAAGATAGAAAATAACTGTAGATAGGTTATAGACAGAAACTAATGATGCTGTTAGTAATGCATATGCACAATTTGCAGCAGATGAGCAAGCTAGAATAACTTTTACATTGTTTTCTCTTATTGCATAAGTATTTGCCCAAAAAGCAGTGATTAATGATAGAAATGCTAAGGCAAATGTTAGCTCAAAGCTGTTACTAAGAGGGAATACCATTAATCGACATACAATCGCGAATATTGCTAATTTAGGGATTGTTGAAAGGAATGCCAAAATCGAGCTTTCGCAACCTTTATATACATCAATAATCCAATTAGCAAAAGGTAATACTGCAAGTTTTGATACCATTCCAAGTATTATCATAATTGCGGATATTGAATATAGTATTGAGCTGTCTTGATTTACGATATATTCATAAATAGTTGTAAAATTGATTGAGCCTGTAACTCCATATAGATATGAAACTCCAAATAGAAATACTCCTGAAGAGACTGCTGAGGTAATTAAATATTTAAAGCTAGCTTCTTTTGAATAATATCCTTTTGCTGTCGCAATTAAAAAATATGTTGCGAAACTAAGTAATTCTATTGAGATAAAGAGAGTTAAAAAATCGTTTGCAGATACTATACTCATAGCTCCTAAAAGACCGCTTAAAAATATTGCATGAAATGTATAAGCATTTCCTTTTATAGATTTGACTAGATTTCTAGTCAGCAATGCTACAAAAAAGCCGCATACTAGAATTACAAAGTCAAAAAGAAGTGTATAGCTATCAGACATTATAGAGTTATGGAATCCGAAATATTGTGGCTCTGTTTGGACTGTGGATAGTAAAAATATGCTGAAAAATATTCCGATTACAGACACTAAACGAGCATAGCGATATAATCTTGGAGATAAAATCATAGATAGTATAAGTTGTATAAATATGAATATTCCAAGTGATGCTTGCGGTAATAGAATATTGAAAATATCGTTAATCATTTAGCCTCCGATTGCCATATTTAATAAAATATTTGGATATAATTTTAAAAATGGAAGATGTAAATTAGAAGAATTAATATCCAGAAAAGATATAACTA
>CALVAL010000015.1 GCA_944325535.1 Candidatus Gastranaerophilales bacterium | reverse complement strand
AATGCAATATATATATCATGTACATATCTAGAAGCAAGCAAACGAGGGTATACTTCGAGAAAACAAGAAAAATACCAATCATTTTGAACAAAAAATACGTTAATATTTGTATTTGGTAATTTTGTTATATGAAGCTTAAACTTTTGAGGAGAGCTTCCGAATGTTATCCACATTTCAGAATTTTCAAGTTCTTTTAAGCCCCATTTTTTATAGTCAATGCAACCATGAAGTGGAGTAAATATTGCAATTTCAGCATCTTTTTCTAATGCTTTTGGAAGACTTCCTACAACATCGGATAATCCGCCTGCTTTAGAAAACGGTGCCACTTCTGCCGCTGCAAATAATATTTTCATATTAAATTACTCCTCTTCTTTTTTATTTATTTTGATTTGCGATAAATGATTATAGATTGTTAAATTTTTAAAATCAATAGAAGTATTTAGTTGTAGTTTTCAATATCAACAAATCGAATTTCATAGCCGAGGATTTCAGATATTACTAAGACTTCGTTGTAACTGATTGTTCCTCGTTTAAGCTTATTAGATAAGTTGGTTGCACTATAATTTTTATTTAACTTTTCAGACAAAAGTACACAAAGCTCTTTCATTTTTATATTCTTTGTGGCTAATAAAGATTTTATCTGTTCTCTAGCTTTTACACTCATGTAAATAATTATACTTATTGGTGAATAAAATTGCAAATATGTGTAATGTTGATAGCATATAATACTATACTTTAATCTTAGCCCTTGAGCATGACCATTAAAACAGAAATATCAGCAGGCTTTACACCACCTATTCGAGAGGCTTGAGCAAGATTAGTAGGGCGAATTTTTTCTAATTTTTCTCTTGTCTCAGTTGAAATATGTTTGATCTTAGAATAATCAAGATTTGCAGGTATTCTATATTTTTCTAATTTTTCTGCAGTTTCTACCTGCTGTTCTTGTCTTTTTATATAACCGTCATATTTAATTAAAACTTCTGCTTCATCAGCGACATCTTCACTTATTTTCTTAGAATTTTCATCTAACTCTTTAAACACATCATAAGTGATATTAGGTCTTTTGAGTAATTCTGCCATCCTTATTCCACGGTCAATGTGTTCACCGTATTTTGCTAAAACCTCATTTACCTCATCTGTTGCAGATAGCTTAGCTTCTTTTAATCTTTCAATTTCTTTTTGAATATTTTCTTGCTTAGTTAAAAATCTTTGATATTGACTTTCATCAACAAGACCAATTTCATGTCCGATTTTTGTTAAACGTTCATCTGCGTTATCTTGTCTTAATAATAGTCGATATTCTGAACGTGATGTTAGCATTCTATAAGGCTCTTGGATGTCTTTTGTAACCAAATCATCAATTAGTGTTCCAATATAAGAAGATGCTCTAGAAAGCTCAAGAGGTTCAGAATTGTTCAAATACTTAATTGCATTTACCCCCGCAATTAATCCTTGTGCAGCAGCTTCTTCATACCCGCTTGTTCCGTTAATTTGTCCTGCAAAGAATAAGCCTTGAATGTCTTTAGACATAAGTGAATGCAATGTCTGTACTGCAGGCACATAATCATATTCAACAGCATAAGCAGGTTTTATAATATGAGCCTTTTCTAATCCCGGAAGCGAGCGTAGCATTTCTACCTGAACACAAGCCGGAAGGCTTGTTGAGAAACCTTGAATATAGACTTCATAAGTATTCAATCCTTCAGGTTCAATAAAAATATGATGAGAAGGATTTGATGCAAATCTTACAATTTTATCTTCTATAGATGGGCAATAGCGAGGCCCAACACCTTGAATCAAGCCTTGATACATAGGCGATTTATCTAAATTTGCTCTAATTATTTTATGCGTATCTTCATTTGTTCTTGTTAAATAACAAGGAACTTGAGGACGTATAGGACGATTAGGCTTAAAAGAATAAAAGCTTAATTTATCATCACCTGGCTGAATTTCCATTTTGGAATAATCAATAGTACGCTTATCGACTCTTGCAGGAGTTCCTGTTTTTAATTTTTTTGTAATAATACCATGTTTTCTTAAAGATTCAGAAAGACCAATTGCAGCTCTTTCGCCAAGTCTTCCGCCTGAATAAGCTTGTAAGCCCACATACATTTTACCTTCTAATGAGGTACCAGTTGTAAGAATAATCGCTCTACAAGAATATTCTATCCCATATTCATCGACTGCTCCGAATATTTTGCCATTATCTACTTTTATTTCAGTAATACAAGCTTGCTTAATCCAGATATTATCAGTACTTTCAAGAATATTTCTCATATATTGAGTATATTCTTTTTTATCTGATTGGGCTCTTAATGCTCTTACTGCTGGTCCTTTAGAAGAATTTAGAGTTTTCATCTGAATATATGTAGCATCTGCTACTTCGCCCATAATTCCGCCTAATGCGTCTATTTCTCTAACTAAAGTAGATTTAGCCGGTCCGCCAATAGCTGGGTTGCATGGTTGAAGAGCTATATTATTTACATCTAATGTAGCAAGTAAAACATTACAGCCTAACTTAGCTGCAGCTAAAGCCGCTTCACAGCCTGCATGTCCTGCACCTACGACGATTACATCAAATTTGTTATTCAAATAATCCAAGCTAGTCATAGTAAGATTATACAACAAAATAATTTAAATTTATTTAGATAGACCTTTATTCTTTCATTAAGCTTTTAGTAACATTATATAAAATATCTAATTTCGTTGAATCTTTTGCTATAAAATTAATACTGTTTTTAATTTCTTCTA
The DNA here is from genome assembly GCA_944325535.1 of Candidatus Gastranaerophilales bacterium. Classification (GTDB taxonomy): domain Bacteria; phylum Cyanobacteriota; class Vampirovibrionia; order Gastranaerophilales; family Gastranaerophilaceae; genus CAG-196. The sequence goes on along the minus strand of CALVAL010000015.1, from coordinate 34,131 downwards.
CAATTACATCATCTTCTTTCAAATGATCAGTAGCAAATAATTCTTCTGATGTTGTATTTAGTGCTTTAATAATTTTATCTAATGTTTCTGCGGTCACAAAATTCTCTCCAATTTCAATTCCGCTTAGAGTCCTTTGTGATACATCAACCGCCTCTGCAAGCTGTTCTTGAGTTAGCCCGCGATTAAGTCTCATTCGTTTAATTTTTTTACCTAATTCTTCTTTTATACCCATAGCTACCTTTTACAACATATTAAACTATACGTTTAATTTCATAAAATCGATAAAATATGTAACTACAAGTATTTTATATTAAGTTTTGTGAAGCTGTAATGAGTCGTAACTTCTACATTTCATGTTTTTAGCAATTTAATTTCATAAAATTAAGCAATTTTCTAAAACAAAAATACTTTATATAAATACAAGCGACGAGGATTTGCAAATCTAAGATAACACAAGGATATTAAAAATTAAACACACAACAAAAACAGAAAAGGAGAAATTATTATGACACAACCACAAATCAAAACTGAACCAAGAATTAATGCTTACGAAGGAATGAAAGTTGAAACAGTTAAACAGCAAGGTTCTACAGGACAAAAAATAGCAGTTAGCTTATTTGATAAAAATCGTAATGGAATTCTTGAAAAAGGTGAAGCAGAATTATTCAACAATTATAACTTTACTGCTAAGAAAAATGAAATTACTATGTACGATAAAGCAAACGATAGAACCCTCCAAATCAAATATAACAGCTTAGATGAATTATATGACATGTATAAAGGAAAACCTCTAAATAGCTTATCTAACTTTGCCTTTGGAAAATATATGAAAGATGGTAAAGAACATGTAAAACACTTTTTCGGACGAGTAGCTGACTACAAAAAAATCACCATCGATATGCCAAATGCTAAAGTAAGTGTTGAGGGTGCATCAGGAAATTTATTCGGACGTAATATAGATTTAACTGTAAGCAATTCAGATTGTGAGAAAATTTCTATGAGGGGAGGAGCATTAAATCTAAAAAACGTTAAAGATGAGGGCTTACTATGGGATAGTTCAACAGATGTAAAAACAGATGGCAAAACTAAGGTAGAAAAAGATGCAAATACAAAAGCCGAAATATCAACTAGAGAAGATTAAAATTAAATAAAAGAATAATTATAATAAGGCTGAGATTATTCTCAGCCTTATTTTGTGTTATAAATAAAATATAAATCAAGAAGGGAGTGATAAGGTATGTCAAATAAAGAATTGATGAAAAAATTTGAAAAAATGATTAATACTGCAGATGAAAATCTTGCAGAAGAATTAATTGATTCTAAAGCATCTTTTTATACTCCGGCTTCAAACGAGCCTTTATATGGCGGTAAAGGGTATCTTTCAGTTGTATATTGGATGAGATCAGGCTTTTCTGATGTTCAATGGAAATTAGAAGAAATGATAGCAGAAAATAATAAAGTTGCTGTAAGATGGACTTGCACAGGAACACATGATGGAGAATTTTTAGGAATAAAACCAACAGGCAAAAAATTTTCAGCTAGTATTATGAATTTTTATTATTTTAACGACGAAGGTAAAATTATTAATGATATTGCAGCTGAGGGGATGATTGGTATATTAAGAGGAATTGGAGCTGTTTAATTTTTTATTACTAAAAAACCATAACGACTATTTTTGAATTCTAGAGCTTGGCTTTTAATAGTTCCAAGCTCTTTATACTCGATACCCAAATTATCGAACATAGTTTTTTGAATCTCGGCTTCTTCTTCGCCTTGATTTATTATTAGCATTTGTTTATTTAAAAGGCTATAAGCGTGCTGTAAGAGTATTTGAGGCATAAAGTATTTTTTAGGAAGTCCCCATTTTTGAAGAGGATAAATTGTAACAAAAGGCAAAAGCCATATTATGTAATCATATTTTTTATTTATATTCAAAAGATTATCCGGATAATAGTTTACCCTATGACTTACCCCTTGATTTACCCCCTGAAGATTTTTTATATAAAATTGAGCAATTTCATATCTTGAGTAAAAATTTGAATTTAAGCGATACGCATCAATTTCTACCCCATCTAAAATTAGTTGATTTGAGTAGTTTTTAAAAAAATCATATTCTCCTTTTACATAAGCCCAGTTTTTAGAGCCGATATCTAAAACACTAATATTATCTTGAAAATCAATTGGGAAATAATTAGTTAAAATATCGAATAAATATTCTGCCTCTGAGTTATTTATGTTCCCAGAATAATTTTTTCTTGAAAATTTAGTTTTTGTTCTTATATAAAAATCAAATTTGTTTTTTAAATCTTCAAACATAATCAATAAATAAAGGGCGGAGCCTTTCAAAAGGCTCCGCCCTTAAAATTAGAATCCTATATTTCTTTGAATACTAAAGTTGCATTGTGACCACCAAATCCGAATGAATTTGATAATGCAGCTTTAACATCAGCTTTTACTGCTTTATGAGGAACATAGTTCAAATTAGCAACACGTTCATCTTGATTATCAAGATTGATTGTTGGAGGAACTATATCTTCATTAATTGTTTTAATACAAGCAATAGCTTCAACAGCACCAGTAGCACCTAACATGTGACCGTGCATAGATTTAGTAGATGATACATATAAATTTTTATTTGTATCTAAATCCCCAAATACTCTAGCAACAGCTTGAGATTCAGCGATATCACCTAAACCAGTACTTGTACCGTGAGTGTTAACATATTGAATATCTTTAGGCTCAAGTCCAGCATCAGATAGAGCGAATTCCATAGATTTTGTAGCACCTTTACCTTCTGGACAAGGAGCAACCATATCATAAGCATCAGCTGATTGACCATAACCTACGATTTCTGCATAAATATGTGCACCACGTTTTTTAGCCATTTCATATTCTTCAAGAACTAAAACTCCAGCACCTTCTGACATAATAAAACCATCTCTGTCTTTATCATAAGGTCTAGAAGCTTTTTCAGGCTCATCATTTCTCTTAGAAAGTGTTCTTGCTGCAGAGAAAGCACCAATACCAACATCACAAATTGTAGCTTCGCAACCGCCAGCAATCATAATATCAGCATCACCATATTGAATAGTACGGAATGCATCACCAATTGAATGTGAACCAGTTGCACAAGCAGAAACAACTGCCTTATTAACACCTTTATAGCCATATTTCATAGAAATTCTACCTGATGGCATATCAACAATCATCATAGGGATTGTAAATGGAGAACATTTAGTAGGTCCTCTATCAATAATAGCCTTGTGGCTTTTTTCAAAAGTTTTAAAACCACCAGCTGCTGAACTTACCATAACCCCTATTCTATAAGGATCAACATCTACTCCTTCTAATTTTGCATCTTTAATAGCTTCATCAGCTGCTACGATTGCAAATTGAGTAAATCTGTCCATTTTCTTAGCTTCTTTTGGATCAATATATTGTTCAGGATCAAAAGTTTTGCATTCTCCTGAAATTTTAACAGTATGTTTTTCAGTATCCATCGCTTCAGTAAGAGAGATTCCGCTTTTTCCTGAAATTAAAGAATTCCATAGCACATCAACCCCAACACCGAAAGGTGATACTGCTCCCATCCCTGTAATTACAACTCTACGTTTTGTCATTTCTTTCCTTTTCCTTAATAATAAATAAGAGGGCGAAAATATATAGTATCCTCACCCTCTTAATATAAATTTTTAACTAACTATGAGTGAGCTTCGATGTAGTTTACCGCATCTTGAACAGTTTGAATTTTTTCAGCTTCTTCATCAGGAATTTCGCAACCGAATTCTTCTTCGAAAGCCATAACTAATTCAACTGTATCTAAAGAGTCAGCACCTAAGTCAGCAGTAAAGCTAGCTTCTGGAGTAACTAAAGCTTCATCACAGCTTAATTGATCAACTACAACTTTTTTTACTTTTTCTAATGTACTCATGTTTTTATCCTCTTATTTATTGTGTAATACACTATTCTACTAAATTATACTATTTCAAGATATTTTTGCAATAAACTTAAAAATTTGTTACAGTTCTTAAATAATAAGACCGCCGTCTACTTCGATTACCTGACCTGTAATATAATCAGCATCTGCAGCTAAAAATTTAACAGTTTTTGCGATATCTTCTACTTCACCTAATCTCTTAAGTGGAATGAAGTCTAAGAATTTAGAAGTATCTAAATCTTTAGTCATATCAGTGTTAATAAAACCAGGAGCTACAGCGTTTACTCTAATACCTCTTGAACCTAATTCTTTTGCAAGAGTCTTAGTTAGTCCGATAAGTCCTGCTTTAGCAGCTGAGTAGTTAGCTTGACCAGCATTACCTGAAACACCAACTACAGATGCCATATTAACAATTGCTCCTGATCTTTGTTTCATCATAACTTTTACAACCGGTTGTGAAACATAGAAAGCACTTGATAAATTTGTATTAATTACTGCATTCCAGTTCTCTTCGCTCATTCTCATGAATAGACCGTCGCGAGTAATACCAGCATTGTTTACTAAAACGTCAATTCTGCCGAATTTTTCAACAATTTCTGCAATTCCTGCATTTACTTGTTCTGCATTTGATACGTCAAATTTATAAGCTGCAGCTTCAACGCCAAGAGCTTTAATTTCTTCAACAGTTTTATTTGCTGCTTCTTCATTTCCTGCATAGTTGATTACAATGTCATAACCTGCGCGAGCAAGTTCTAAAGCACAAGCTTTTCCGATACCACGAGAACCGCCTGTTACTAATGCTAATTTTTCACTCATTTTATTTCTCCTTATTATTATGCGTTAATTAATTGTTCTTTTAGACTTTCAATAGTTGCTTCTAATGATGCTTTATCAAATACATTATAAACAGTAGCTTCTGGAGCTATTTTTTTATTCAATCCTGCTAATACTTTTCCAGGTCCGATTTCTATAAATGTATCAACGCCTTCTGAGACCATTTTTTGAATAGTTTGAGTCCAATGTACAGATGAAGAAATTTGACGTGGCATTTTTGATTTAAAATCATCTGCACTTGTTGTAATTTCTGCATCAACATTTGTGATAACAGGAACTTTTGCATCATTTAAATTAAAATCAGCAACAAATGATGCAAATTCTTTACCGGCATTTTCCATAAATTTAGAATGGAAAGCTCCTGATACTGCAAGAGGGACAACTCTTCTTACTCCGTTTGCTAAAAGATAATCACTAGCTGCTTTTACAGCATCATCGGCTCCAGTAATTACTACTTGAGCAGGGGAATTATAATTAGCTACATCAACATAACCAACTTTTGAGCCTTCTTCAAGACCGGCTTTTAGTTGCTCTTCTGTTGCATTCAATACAGCAGCCATTGAACCGGCTTTTGTTGCACCCATTAAATCGGCTCTTTTTTGGATTAATTTTAAGGTTGTTTCTAAATCCATTACCTGAGCTGCATACATTGCACAATATTCACCTAATGAATGACCAGCAACATAGCTAGGCTCAATTTTTAGCTCAGATTTTAGAGCTTCCATTGCAGCAATAGACATTGTAACAATTGAAGGTTGAGTATTAACTGTTAATTTTAAATCTTCCTCAGGACCTTCAAAACAAATCTTTGTTATACTCTTTTCAAGAGTCTTATCAGCAGTATCAAAAACATTTTTTGCTGCGTCAAAATTTTCATACAAATCTTTTCCCATTCCTACAGCTTGTGAGCCTTGTCCAGGAAATAAGAATGCAACTTTTTTTACCATAATTATTACTCCTTAATTTTTTCAAAAATATCTGTTTCAGGATACAATTTTTTTAACCAATTTTTTCTTATATCTACTAAAGATACATATTCATTACTTATATCCGGTAATAATACTTGATTTTTTATATTGGAATTTATTCCAAAGTATAACGCAGAAGCCCCAAACAATAAGCTTCTGCGAGTCTTTATATTTAGCATATACCTTCTCTTAATCTTACTACAGCTCCGCCCCAGGTCATACCTGCTCCGAATCCGCATAAAATTGCAGTAGTTCCTAATTTAACTTTCCCTTTTTCAACGCTTTCAGCTAAAGCAATCGGAATAGAAGCTGCCGAGGTGTTACCATAATATTTTATATTAGTAACTACTTTATCATCTGAATATCCAAGTCTTTCTTGAACAGCTTGAATAATTCTAATATTAGCTTGATGAGGTATTAAATAATCAATATCATCAGCATTCATACCAGCTTTTGCAACTAATTCTTCTACATAGTGAGGAAGAATTTTTGCAACAAACGTGTATACTCCGCGTCCATTCATTCTAATTCCTTTAGGTTTTTCTTCATATTGCTCAACTAAAGGACAGTTTTTACCATCAAAAGCTAGTTCAATTAAATTTCCATAATTGCCGTCTGCTTTTATATCAATTGCAATTACATCATCAACTCCGTCTTCAGATGCTGTAACAACCATAGCTCCAGCACCATCGCCGAATAGAATTGAAGTTCCTCTATCTGTCCAGTCAACTAGTCTTGAATTATTATCAGTTGCTACAATCAATATATTTTTATACATTCCTGATGAAATATAAGCTTTTGCAATGCTTAGTCCATAAATTAATCCAGAGCAAGCAGCTGTTATGTCGAAAGCTGGAATTTGTCTTTGGATACCAAGCCTTTGATGAATATGACAAGCAATAGCAGGATATAAATCAGGTGGTGCGGAAGATGCCGCTAAAATTAAATCAAGTTCTTCTATATCAATTCCAGATTTTTCAATTGCATTTTTTGCTGCTTGATATCCTAAATCAATTGCGTTTTCTTCTCCTGATACAACTCTTCTTTCTTTAATTCCAGTTCTAGTGTAAATCCATTCATCAGATGTATCATATAGTTTTGTCAAATCCTCATTCGTAATTACCGTTTCTGGAAGGCTATATCCAACACCGGCAATTCTCAAAGGAATTAGATTATTTCCCATTAATTGATTACTCCTTCTTCAATATTTTACATTTGGGGTGAATTAATTTTCAAATAATAGAAAATTATGCTTCAATTGATTCGGAAATCTTTCTGTTTACCCCTGTTTCAACGGCTTCTTTAGCAACTCTTACTGCATTTTTGATTGCATAAGCTTTGCTTCTGCCATGTGAAATTACAGTTATACCTTTTACACCGAGTAATAAAGCTCCGCCAAATTCCTCGTAATTAATTTTTTCATAAATTCTTTTCATAAAAGGCTTAGCAAGTAGTCCGATTAACATACCAAGAAAATCTGACTTAAACTCGCTTTTAATCATTTTGAATAGTAATGATGATGTACCTTCTGTAACTTTAAGTACTACGTTTCCTACAAAACCATCACATACTACTACGTCGCATACGTTAAGGAATAACTCTCTTCCTTCAACGTTACCCATAAAGTTAAACTTTTCTTTTTCTTCTTCTAAAATGTTGTAAGTATTTTGAGCAAGCTCATTTCCTTTTCCAGCCTCTTCCCCTATGTTTAGTACTCCAACACGAGGATTTTCGATACCTAGAACATTTTTAGAGAAAGTCATACCCATAATTGCAAATTGTTTTAACATTTGAGGTGTACAATTACTATTAGCACCTGCATCGATTATAACAATAGGCTTTTTCATTGTAGGTAATGTAACCGCAATAGCTGGTCTGTCGATTCCAGGAATTCTGCCTAGACCAAACAAGCTAGAAGCCATTGCTGCACCGGTAGAACCTGCTGCAACAAGAGCTTCAGAGCTTCCTGTTGCAACTGAGTTTACCGCTAATACTATTGATGAATTTTTCTTTTTACGAATAGCTTGTCCTGGTGCTTCGCCCATTTCAATAATTTCTGATGCGTGGGTAATTTTTATATCCAAAGACTTTACATCTACTCGAACTCTTCTTTTTCTTCCTGCTTTACCGCAGTCTGATAGAAAACCTTCTTGTTGTATTGCCTCTAGACAATGTTCGATTCTATCTTGTTTACCGACTAATTCCAACGCTACGCCATATTCTGCTGCTGCCCATACTGCACCTGCAACTATCTCAAACGGAGCGTGGTCTCCCCCCATCGCATCTATAGCTATTCTTGTCATCTAATTCATCCCTCTATTCTTCAGTTTTTTCTTCAGCTGGAGATTCTTCTTTTGCTTCTTCTACAGTTTCTTCAGCTTTAGCTTCTTCAACTTTTACTTCTTCAGCTACTGGAGCTTCTGCTTTTTTAGTTGATTTTTTAGCTTTTTTTTCTTCTTTAACTTCTTCTACATAGCCTTCAGCTTTTTTAGAAACTACTTTTCCTTTGTAAGTTCCACAAGCTGTGCATACTGTGTGAGTTAATACTTTTTGTCCGCAATTAGGACAAGTTGTTAATTCAGGCTTTGTAGCCTTCCAATTTGATCTTCTTTTTCCTTGAGCGCTATGCCCTGTTCTTTTCTTTGGTACTGCCATTTCTTATATCATCCTTTCTAAATTTGTTTGCTATTCCAATGTATTTTGATTTTATTCTATTCTTTTTTACAAAATACTTTTTATTGTTACAGCGTATAATGTTGAGTACTACTTATATTATCGGGTTATTCTATTTTGATATTTTTGAATACTTCCATTCGTTCATCGGGAATTTTCATTTCATCATCTGAAACAAATAATCCCTCATTACAATTTATACCACAAACTTTTTTATTTGGTAACTGCAATATTACAGATTGATACAATAAGTCATAAATATCAATTTCTTTCGCACCATTTAAATCCGTAACAAACTGTCCTGACTTGAGTTCTAGCTCTTGACCGTATTCTTCATAAAGTGAATTTTTTGCATACATTTCATCGAGCGTAAAATCTAAATCATAATCATATTTGCTTAGGCATCTATCACATTCAAGTTTTATTTTCCCTTCGATAGTTCCCTTGACTTCTATATATTCACCTAAAGATTTTAGTTCTAATTCTGCTTTAATCTTACAATCTTCAAGTTCAGTAATTTCACCGTCATATTCATAAAAAAGAGTTTTATTACTTGATTTTTCAATATCATCTATAGATATAATTTTTAGATTTTCATCATTATTATGCATAAGGTTCTTCCTGTAATACAAGACCTGCTATTTGCGTAGAGACAAAACATAATTTTTTAATAGGTCCTATAGGTTCTTTTTCTACGAGAACTGGTGTAGGACTTTTCATTAACTGTTTTAATTCTGCATAAACAGCTTGAGGATTTTCAAAATACATTACAACCGGAGTTGCAGATCCTTTTAAGAACAAAATAACTGCTTGTCTTGTCTTTTGTGGAGTATTAAATTGTTGAACCATAATGTCTCCTTTATCTTTATAATGCTACTGTATTATAATATAAAAGTGATTTCATGAGCAAGTCATTTAAAACTAGGATGAGGACTAAGGATATGAAAGATTTTTTTACAAAAAATAATATAAACGAAATTTTAAAAAATGGTGGAGTAATTGCATATGTTACTGATACCGTATGGGGACTTGGATGTTTGCCAAATAATGAAGAAGCTGTTAAAAAGATTTATGAAATTAAGCATAGAGATGGTAAAAAACCACTAATTTTAATGAGTAATGAATTTTATAATCTTTTTGATTATTTAAAACAGCCAATTCCTAAAGAGGCTCAAAAATTAATCAAAAAATATTTCCCTGGAGCATTAACTCTTGTGCTTGAAAAATCTGAAAATACACCAGATTATATTACATCAGGAATGAATACAGTGGGTGTAAGAATTCCTGATAATAAAGTTTTTCAAGAAATATGTAAGAATATTGAAGGTCATACTCTTGCTACTACTAGTGCAAATTTATCTGGCGAGCCTGCAGCATTAAGCTACGAAGAAGCAATGAATTATATTGGTGATAAAGTTGATTTAGTAATTCCGGATTTCGGACATACCGCAAAAGGCAAAGCTTCTACTGTAGCTGGATTTAAAGATAATGAAATAGTTATTTTTAGACAAGGCGAAATTGAAATTTAATTAATTATTGTTCAAGACTTTTTTCTAAAATATACTCAATATGTTTAGTGATAGTGCGTTTATTTTTTTCTGCATCTTTTTTAACACGTTCGAAAAGAGAATTATCAATTCTTAGCGTAAATACTTTTTGATTTTTTTCTGACATATTAAGATTTCCTTAAATTAGCTATTGAGTAAATCTTATAGTCTTTCAAAAAAATAATCAAGCGTGCATATTGGCATCAAAATGATATCAAATTATACTCTTTTATATAGGAGCTAATTAAAAATGTTAAAAATAGAATCCAATTTAGAAGAGATTGAAAATTTATTGTATATAAATAAATCTCTGCTTGAGCTTATAAATGGTTATTGTCAGTATTATTCAGAGAGTATTGATGAAATATACAATTTATTAGAGATACTGAAGACGATGATTAATAATCAAGACGAATTACAAGAAAGAATTGAAAATATAAGTCTTGAAATATATAGAACAAAACTTAACTAAGCATAGAAATCGAGTTTATGATTGGTATTTGGGGCAAAATCAGCCATTTTCATATAAGGATTATTCCCTTGTCTATTTTCTAACTCTTTTTCTCTTCTGATTCTATCTTCTTCTTTGCCTGCTATATTAGATTTCTCTGGGACTTTTGCATCCCAGTAGTTAAATTCATTGAGCATTTTTCTATAAGCAGGACTTTCTCTATCAGTAGTTGAATGCTCATAATCTATGACTTCTTTTCTAATTTTATCAAATTTATTACACGCATTATAATAATCATTTGCATAAATATTATTAGGTGAATAGCTAAATACTCGACAACTTTCCATAACTTGATTTCCTTTATATAAATATAAAAACAATTTGTAATCAAAAATTGCCTTTTTTAAATTTCTTGATATAAAGAGGATGCGGAAAAATCCAAAAATGACAAATTTTTGATATTTTTCAAATCCGACCTTAGGTGTGTGAGTATCAGGTCGTATGTGGGATATTACACAACCTGATGTGAAACCGTTCCCAGCAGTTTGCGAGAAAAATGTCAATTTTTCCGCAAACTCTAAGTGTTAATTTTTGTAACAAAATGTATAAAAACAAACAATTATGATTTCTTTATATACTTTATATTTATATAGTAAATATGAGAATATAGAAAGGAATTATTTATGACAAGTTATGGCATCTTAAAAATTGGAATGACCGAACAAGAAGCAATTAAGGCTTTAGAACGATTAAAATCCTCAAAACCAGAAAGTTTTTCAAATAAAATTGAAAACGGAATTACAAATACAGTGCAAAATGCTATTAGTTTATGGTTCAATATGGATAGTAATGGCGTTATTGATAATGAAGAAGAATTAAAATCAGTAAATTGTTTGTTAGATCCTGTTCAAGGTGCTGCCGATAGGGCTAATGAGTTAGATGAAAAAGTTTATAATAATACTGGTTCGACTGTTTTAAGTGCTACTGTTTCCAGTTTAACTTTTGTTGGCAAAACAATGGGTAATTTTGTGAAATTAGGTGGATATGCTATTGGAGGTATGTTTACAAAATAAAAACAGTAAGATAGACCATAGCATATATTTTATCTTATTGCTAAGTTTGAGTTTTTATTATGAAAATTAGCTTATAAAAATAAGTCGGCAAAACTATTTTATTATTGCCGACTTTTTTAAGTTTTATGGATAGTTACTAAGTTTTTAATCCAGCTTCTACTTTTGCTAGGATTTCATCCAACTTAGAAGCATCTTTTATTCCACCTTGAGCAAGATTAGGACGACCACCGCCGTTAGCACCTGTAAATCTTGCAATTTCACCAACTAGTTTTCCTGCATTAATTCCTTTTTTAACAAAACTATCAGTAACTTTAGAAATTACCATTCTTTCATTAGCAAGGATAATAACGCATTCACCCAGTTTGCTAGCAAGAGCTTCAATACCAGCTTTTACAGCATCTGCATCAAAATTTTCTATTTTTGATACGAACAATTTACCGCCATCAATTTCTTCTGCTTTAGAAATAAATGTAGCAAATTTAGATTTTGCCATATCAGCTTTTGTTTGTTCTAATTCTTTTTGAAGTTCGCGGTTTTCTTCAAGTAATTTTTCTACTCTTGAATTTACTTCATCAAAATGTAATTTAAATCTTGAAGCTAATTTATCAATTTCAGCAGATTTTTTGTTCAAATATTCAATTGCAGCATTAGCTACAACAAGCTCAATTCTTCTTGTTCCTGCTGCTATAGCACCTTCTGAAATGATTTTGACTAATCTTAAATCGCCGGTATTTTTAGCATGAGTACCTGCACAAAATTCCATTGAAACAACTTCATGTTCAGGATGGTTATGATGACCTTTGCATTTCCCGCCATGACAATGACATTTTTTCTTGCCACCGATTGATACTACACGAACCTCATCCTCGTATTTTTCTCCAAATAAAGCAGTAGCACCGGTAAGTTTTGCTTCTTCTATACCCATAACTTCTGTTTGAACAGGTAATTTATCATCAATCCATTCATTCATTATAGCTTCTGTTTTTACAATTTCATCAGCTGTCATTGCACGAGAGAATGTAAAGTCAAATCTCATACGGTTTTCTTCTACTTGGGAACCTGCTTGTTTTACTTCATTACCTAAAACTTTAATTAGAGCAGCTTGAAGTAAGTGAGCTGATGTATGGTGTACTCTAATTTGAGCTCTACGCGCTGAATGAATATGAGCTAAGACATAGTCTCCTACATTGATTTCACCATTTACTACCTGACATCTGTGAACAAATAAATGATTTACCTTAAATGTTGTTAAGACTTCTACTTTTAAGTTTTCATTAACAAGAAATCCGCTATCGCCAACTTGACCACCGCATTCAGCATAGAAAGGTGTTCTATCAAGAACTACATCAACGAATCCGTCTCCTTCGATTAGTGCTAAAACTTTAGCTTCGCAAGCATCTTCTTCATATCCGACAAATTCAGTTGAACCAACCTCTTCTTCAACTTTTGCATATTTGATATCACCTGTTACAGAAATTTTAGCAGTTGCAGCTTTTGCACGTTCTTTTTGTTCTTGCATTGCTGCTTTAAATCCTTCTTCATCAACTTTTAATGAATTTTCTTCTGCAATTTCTTTTGTTAATTCAAATGGGAAACCATATGTATCATATAGCTTGAATGCACTTTCTCCATCGATATCTTTCTTATCAGCGATGAATTCATCAAGCATTTTATAGCCTCTATCAAGAGTCTTAGCAAAACGTTCTTCTTCTTTTTTGATTACATCAATAATTTTAGCTTTATTTTTTACTAAGTCCGGATAAGCTTCACCATAATGTTCTACAACTGTATCAACAAGTTTGTATAAGAAAGGTAAATCCATACCTAAAATTTTACCGTGCCTTAATGCACGTCTTAAAATCATTCTTAAAACATAACTTCTTCCTTCATTTCCAGGAATTACTCCATCAGAAATTAGGAATGTAACACATCTTGCGTGGTCAGTTATAATTCTTAAGGAAATATCTGTTTTTTCTGATTTTTTATAAGGAACTCCACTCATTTCAGATACTTTATCTAAAATAGGCTTTAATAGGTCAGTTTCAAATGTAGAAGCTACATCCTGACATACCATAGTAATACGTTCTAAGCCCATTCCGGTATCAACGTTTTTCTTTTCTAGTGGTGATTGATTACCTTCTTCATCTTGGTATAATTCTGTAAATACCAAGTTCCAAATTTCAACCCATCTATCACATTCGCAAGTATCAATGCCGCAATCGTCAGAACACTTATATTGCTCACCTAAATCATAGTGGATTTCTGAGCAAGGCCCACAAGATCCTGAAGCTCCCGGAGGTCCCCAGAAATTATCTTTTTTACCTTTTCTTTTAATTCTTTCAGCAGGAACTCCAACGCTTCTCCAAATATCAAAAGCTTCGTCATCTGTTTCAAAAATAGTTATCCAAAGTCTATCTTTATCTAATTTTAAAACTTCAGTTACGAATTCCCAAGCCCAAGGAATGATTTCTTTCTTATAATAATCGCCGAAAGAAAAATTTCCTAACATTTCAAAGAAGGTATGATGTCTTGGAGTTCTTCCAACATTTTCAATATCAGAATCTTTACCGCCTGCTCTAGCACATTTTTGACAAGAAGTTGCTCTTGCAGGATCATAAGGTGATTTTTGGATACCTAAAAATATAGGTAAAAATTGTAACATCCCTGCTGTTGTTAAAAGCACAGTCGGATTATCAGGTACCAAGCTAGAACTTTCAACAATAGTGTGTTGATGCTTATTCTTAAAATAGTCTAAGTATAATTTTCTAATTTCATTTCCTTTTAGCATAATTAATTCCCTTTTTTAATCAACTTTATTGAAAAAGACACAAATTTCAATATAAATTAATTATACATCAAAGAAATTCAGGCGTTATTTTTATTTTTTAGACTTGCTCAAATAGCAAAAAAAGTGAGCCTAGGAAATTAATCCTAGACCCACTCCTTAAAAAATAATTTGTAATATTAACCAAAGTATCTAGCTAATAGACCATCGAATCCGCGTCCATGACGAGCTTCATCCTTAGCCATTTCATGTACTGTATCATGGATTGCATCTAAGCCTAATTCTTTAGCTTTTCTTGCAATCATCATTTTACCGTCGCAAGCACCGAATTCTGCTTCAGCTCTTAATTCAAGGTTCTTTTTAGTTGAATTAGTAACAACTTCGCCCAACAATTCAGCGAATCTTGAAGCGTGATCAGCTTCTTCAAAAGCATATCTTTTGAAAGCTTCTGCAATTTCAGGATAGCCTTCTCTATCAGCTTGTCTAGCCATTGCAAGATACATACCAACTTCTGTGCATTCACCCATAAAGTTAGCTCTTAGGCCTTCAAGAATTTCTGCATCAACATCTTTTGCAACACCGATTCTGTGTTCATCGGCATAATTTTTATTACCATCTTTCATTTCAGAAAATGCACTTTTTGCAGCTCCGCATACTGGACATTTTTCAGGAGCTTCGCCTTCTGCTGTATAACCACATACTGTACAAACGTATTTTGCCATAATTAATTCCTTTCTTTTTAATTCTAAGGTTTTATCTTTTAACAATTTGGATTATAGCATATATTTTACATGCCTTTCAATTGGAATTACAACATTTTTCGAAAATGCAATATAGAATCGCAAAAAAAGCTTATGCTAGAATAATAGTATGAAAAAGATTGCGATAATTTATTCTGATTATACGCCAACAGTCGATGCAATAATTCATTATTTGCATGGTGTAGATGTTGTTTGTTTTAAAAATAAAATTGAGGCAGATGATAATTTTGATTTAATCGTAGGAATAGATATTGAAAATTATGAGAACAAAAATATTTTAACAGTACATCATTCACTTTTACCAGCTTTTGAGGGCTATGAGCCTGTAAAGAAAGCTTTTATGGAGGGAGTGAAAGTGACTGGTATTACTTTTTATTATACAAATCCTAAAAGAATTATTGCTCAGTATCCGGTCTTAATATCAAATGGCACTGATTTTGTAGATGTAGAAAACGAATTAAAATATTTAGAGCAAACTCTTTATCCAGTAATTATTGAAAAAGTTTTAAATAATCAAATTATAGATTTGAAATCTATTCTTGGCAAAACTGGTTGTTCAAGTTGCGGAGGATGTTCAAATTGCAAAAAATGAATGTTCTAATAGCTGGGAATGGAATTTCTATAGATTATATAAAACGTTCAAAATATTTGAATAAGCTTTATATTGTATCAGAAAAAGAATTTGATGGGGTTATAAATATTAATTTTAATACCTTTTCAGAGCTTGCAAAAAAATGTAAATCTTTAAAAATTGATGTTGTATTAGTTGAAAATGAAAAATGGATTAAGCAGGGAATTTCTGATGTATTAAGAGCAAATTTGATTAATTGCCTTGCGATTGATTCTAAATGGGCTGCAATTTTTTCTTCAAAAAAATCTTCTAAAAATATTGCTCAAAAATATGATATTGAAACTCCAAAGACTCTTACTTATCCGAGTGATTTTCCTGTTGTTGTTAAATCAGATTCTATTGTGAAGCTTGCAAATACAATTGCTGAAACGATAGAAATAAGAAAAGAAATTTCAAATTTACCCGAAAATATTGTAGAGTCAGTATTTTTAGAAGAGTATATAAAAGGTCACGAAATTTCGCTTACATTAGTATTCGATGGAAAAAATCTTGTTACATTTCCTAATTCTGATATTCCAAATGAGACTATAAAAGAATATAATTTGAAATTACAAAAAATGTTAGTTAGTGAAGGTGCTAATTTTATAGGCTTTTTTAATTCGAAAATTATATATAATGGCAAAATTATTAATATAGGGTTTGATTTTGCTTGGAATAATGTTGAATTTGATATTTTGTATCTAGCAATATCAATGATTTACCAAAAGTTAGATGAAATAGTATTAGATAAATAAAAACGAGAAATTTATATTTCTCGTTTTTATTCTAAAAATCATCATTATTTGTTAAAAAATTTATAAATTCTTTTATTTGTTTTTTTATTTTGTGTTTAATGCTAATCTTAGGAGGATTATTTTCACTATTTATTGTTTTTATCGATTTTTGCTTAGACTTAGTTCTATATAGATTAAATTTTTTTGCCCATTTTTTACTTGTTTTATTTGATTTATTTTTTCTTTTTGATTTTTTTAATGCTTCTTTTTTTTCTGTAAAAATTTGATCTTTTTTAGAGCGTTTTTTAAAATTTTTATTGGATTTTTTGTCGATATTCTGTTCGATATTAGTCCATTTAAGGCTCGATTCAATAGGTTTATCTAATTTTATAATCTTATCTTTTTTTGTATTTAAGAAAGCTTTTTTATCAATTTTTAAATTTTTTCTAGTTCTTAAATCAAATAGAAAAATTTCAAGATTAAATTTTAACTTATTAAAAAAGCTTTTTTCTTTTTTATTGGTTTTGTTATTTTTATCAATGTTGTTATGGTTATTCAGTATTTTTTCTTTATTTTTAGGAGTTTGCTTAATTGTTTTAGCAGCTTCTTTTCCAAGTTCTTGTTTATTTTTTGTGGAGCTAGTAAGAAGTTTATAGATAAAGACTTTGAATAAAGTTTTCAAATTTATTTTTTCAGGTTGTCTGAATTGGAGTTTCTTTTCTTGAATAAGTCTGTTAGCTTCTTTTGCAATTTCTTCTGGAGTTAATTGAACTTTTCTATCCTTATATACTGTTATAGTTTCTGATTTTCTTTGATTAGCTTTTTTTAGATTTTCAGCAGCTTCTTTTGCGCTTTTTTCTGCTTTTTGGGTTATTTCATCAAGTTTTGTTGTTAATTCTTTTTGGCTTTTTTCAGCATTGCTTAGGTTAGCTAAAGCTTTTTTTAAATCATTATTCAAACTTTTATTCTTGTATAGTGCTACCCCTGCCGTTGCAGCACTTGTAAGAAAGCCTAATGCGAGTAAAATATCTTTTGTAGCAAAATTTGATTTCTTTGCTTGTGTTGTTTGAACGAAATCATTATTCACAAAGCCATCATCTATTAAATAGTTGTCATCTTTTATGACAGGTAATTCATTTTGCTTTTCTTCTGCTTGAAAATTAATTCTTTGGAGATTATAGCTGTTAAAAATTTTCATCATAAGTCCTTTAGTTACTAACTAATATAATAAAAGAGCTAATAGAAAAATTTGCTATTAGCTCTTTTATATATTAAGTTTTTGTTACAATGATTATCTTATTTTTCCCATTCTGCTTTGTTAGGAAAAATTTTTTCAAGTAAATCTGTTATACTTTTGCGATTTTCATATGTTCCAGTTTCTACATCATTTATGCAAAATAAATTAGGCTTATATTTTTTGATTTGATTAAAAATATATTTTGCAGGATAAAATGTAGATATTAGCATACTTTTATTTTGCAATAACTTTCTTTTTAAAATTTTGTAATCGCACAAATTATTAGCAAGCATAAAAAGGGTATATATATGTCTTGTAATAGAATTTTCTTCTCTAAATTTACAATTTTGAAGTTTTTCAAATTCTTTTGAAAATATTTGTTTACATTCTAATATGTAACTTTTTCTATAAGCATCAATATTATGGTGTGGTTCATAATGTGTAAAATCTTTATTATAAATTTTTTTTATAAGATTAGCACTATAAATAATATTTTTTTGATAACAACACAGATTATTTTTCCATTTGTGAGGCTTTATATAAACAATAGGTTTACCGTCTTTATTAAAAAAGTAACTAGATTTAAGAGGTTTACCAATAAAAGTATCGTCATTTGCATATAAAAAATATTCTGAAAGTTTTGGTATTAAGTCCATAAAACTTTCTATCATTTCAGAGTTAAATGTTGGTAAATTTTCTTTAGGTATAATTTTATTATGGTCTATGATTTTTATTTTAGAATTGTTAATATCTAAAAATTCTGGAATTTGAGAGTCTGTTATTATGTAAATTTTATTAATCCATTTTGCATTATCATTTATTGAACGTAAAGAAAATTTTAATTCATTATTATCAATATATCTGCATTCATCAATTTTAATATTATATTTTTTTGCCCAATAATTTCTTTTTGTTTGCCAAGAGTTATCATTTCCATTTACCCAGCAATGTACCAAATCTATTTTAAATTTTTTATGTATTTGAAGGTAAAAAATTGGCAATTTAAATATTTTATATAAAATATAATGTCCATAAAGAATTTTTTGAAATATTGGTATATTTAAAATTTTTATTTCGTTTAATATTTTTCCATACCAATGTTTTCCTATTCCTTTCAATGTTTTTTCGTTTTGTACAAATCTTTGAATTTCTATTGCTCCCATTTTGGCATCATATTTATGTTTTGCTGTGATTTTATTAGTAATAGAATTTGAGTGTATTCTATAATAATATTTAATGTTTGGCACAACTACTAACTTTTTTAGTTTATGAACAATTTTATTAGTAAAAACTATATCTTCATAAAATACACCTTCTTTAAATAAAATATTGCTGTTCATTAAACTAGATGTTTTATAAATTTTACAGCAAGAAAAACTCCAATTTGGTAGTTTTAATAATTTGTATTTCTTTTGAATATTTGAAGTATAACTTTCTTTATTAAATTTGAGTAAAAATTTTTGTTTATGTTTTTTTAATCTTAAAATTGATGCTGCAGCAATATCTGCATTATGTTTTTTTGCAGATAAATATAATTTTTCAAAATATTCAGTATCTATGAAATCATCGCTATCTACAAAACCAATATATTCTCCTGTAGCTTTCTTTATGCCTATATTTCTTGCAACGGATACTCCTAAATTATCTTGAGAAAATATTTTTATTCTATTATCTTTTTGGGCAAATTCTTCTAATATTTTTGTTGAAGAGTCAGTTGATCCATCATTTATTATTATAATCTCAATTTCTTTAAGAGTTTGGTTTATTATGCTATTCAAACATTCTTCTAGATATTTTTCTGTATTGTAAACGGGTATTATTACAGAAACTTTTATCGCATTTTCTATTCCTTTAGACATTCTAAAAACTCCTATGTTGTAATCATTTTAATCATATTTATAGCTTAAAACTATTCATGTCATAATTATAACACGCATATTTTTATTGAACAGTATTCAATTTAATAATATAAAAAATCAAACTATTATGAATAGTACAAAAGGGTTTATATGGAAGATTTATTGGTAATATTAGGAAAAAGAATTTCTGATTTAAGAAATCGCAAAGGGCTAACTCAAGAGAAGTTAGCTGAGATGATTAATTATTCAACGAATCATATTGCAAAATTAGAATCTGCAAGAACGAATCCTTCGTTTGAATTGCTAGTAAATATTGCAAAAGCATTTGATATTGAATTAATGGAATTATTTAATTTTAACGAGTATCAAGAGGTTGATTATGTTAAAAATGAATTTGAGCGTTTTATTAAAACTGCGGATGATAAAAAACTAAAGAGGTTCTATAAAATTTTTAAATCGCTTGATTCTTAAATAAAAAATAAACCCCTCTTTAACAAAAGAGGGGTTTATTTTTATTATTCATTTAAAAGTTTATCTGCTAAAGGTGATTCGACTTTTCCATTTAGAGTCTTTGATACTTTTTTAATATTTTCTGACATTGTCTGCATTTCAGGAGTCCATACAAAATTGTCCATTACATATTTTTCCCCTTTAGAAAAATCACCTTTCATTTGTACTTGAATAATTTCTTCAAGCATTTTCTTCGCGGTAGGTACCATTTTTTCTATGTTAACATTCAATACACCATCTTTAGAAATTTCCATAGCACCTTCTTTTATGAAGTAGTAGTTCTGCATAACTGAGCGAACTCTATGAGCTTGGCTTAAGGTTGGTTTTGATGTCATCATATTATCTGCAGCGTAAGTTACTATTATTTGATTTCTTTGTTCCGGTGTATACATTCCAGCTTCTGTTAGCACATCTAACATTGCAAGAGAAATCATATCAGCTTTGTTTTCTTCTATGATTGATTTATATTTACCTAATCCTTCAGTACCTGATTTTGGTCCAAGAGAATGGCCGTTTTCATGTCCTACTGTGAACCAGTGGTCTGCTTCATCGTTGTAATATTTATGTAGCTCAGGATTTAGAGTTGCATCTAAGCGTTTTTTCATCTTTTCTCTAGCATCATCTGATGTAATTAATCTAATTTGTCTATGGTAAACATTTCTTCTTCCGCCATCTAATTCTTTAATTGAAAGCTTATCATCATTTGGCAAGTTTTCTGCAAGTGTAATCCCTGCTCTAAATGCTCCAACATCACCATTTACAGCAACTAAATCAACATCTACCATTGTTTGTTTTGATTCTTTATCAGGTGAAATATTTTGGATATAGCTATCTTTGAATGGCATATTTTGAGCCATTAGTGGTAAATAGTTTTTTACTCCTAAAATAGCATCAGTACCTTTTTTGTTAACTATACCAACACGACCTCCTAAAAAGTCTTTTGCAACTGGTGTAATTCCATTTTCATCTAATAATTTTTTTAATTCAGGATTTTCAACTACAGTTTCTGTTAATTCATCTGAATAATTTTCTCTTGTGATTGTAAATTCTAGTGGTGTATCTTGCAAAGTTGCCCATTTTTTATCAGCATAAGCATCTAACATAGGATCTGCAGTTCTTAGAGCTTTTGCTTGCAGTTTTAAGAATTCGTTAAAATCGGCATTTGTTGATGTTTCAGCTGCTTTTTCCAATTCTGATGCCATATAAGCAAAGTCATCTTTGAATTTATCAACATAATCTGTTGCTACTAATTCATTTCCAACTCTTTCTACAACAGAGCGTTGATTTAGAATTTTAGCAACTTCATCAACTTTTCCTTCTTTTAGCATTTTGATTAAAATATTATGAAATTCTTCTTTTTCTAGGTCTTGTGGATAGACACCCTTTCCTGCTCTTTCTTTTACCCCTTTTGCAAGTTCAATCATATTGCTTTCTCTATCAAGAGAGCATAACCCTTTTTGAGCATCAAAAAGAATTTTAGTTAATTTTGCATTTTCATTACCTTTAGCTATTTCTTTTTCTAAATATTCTTGGAAAGGTAAGTTATTAGGATTATCAAGTTGCATATTTACTTTATCTAGAACTTTAGCAGCTTTGACTAAATGCTTAAGAGCTTCTTTATCACCATCTGCGAGTTCTAAATATTCAGGTGCATCAACTGCTAACATTTTTTTTGTTGTTAGATAATCTTTGTGAGTTCTTTTTTCTAACTCTTCCATAGAAAGATTTAATTCGTAATCTTTTTTATTAATATTTACATTATTAATCATACTCATTCTATTAAGCTCCTCTACTAATTTTTGTGAATTATCTTTTTTTATCTCTTTTTTATCATCTTTTGATACATATTTTATACTGTTAAGGTTAATATTGTTTTTATTTAAACGATTAATTTCCATGAAGCCTCCTGCAATAAGCGGTAGTGTTAAACCTTTTAAGCTGTTGATTTTTAAACTCATTTAATAATCCTTTTTTTACTCCCATTTATCCTAACATTGCAACATTTGTTTTTCCGAATTTAGCAGATAAATCATCAATATGATGGATTAAGTATACATAAGGCTCTAAATCTTTCTCATTTAAATCAACAATAGCTCCCCATTCTGCTCTTCCGTGGTGAGCTGCAATCATTTTGGCAATTCTTTTATAATCATTTAACATGCATATTGAAAACCCGTATTGGGAATGCGAAATCCATTCTTTTCTAAAGTTTTCATCATAATCGATAAGTCCTGATTCAACATCAATTTTATATTCAAAAATTTTTCCAATATCGTGTAAAAGACAAGCTGCGAATACTTCGTCTTTATTGACTCTTTGAAAAAAGTTTTGCATATTGATTTCAGCATATTTTACACATTCTAGAGTATGTACCATAAGTCCACCTATATAATTATGGTGCATAAGTTTTGCTGCAGGACTTATTAAAATTTGTTCTTTATTTTTTGTATAAATATCTTTTACAAATTCTCTTAACTGTTCGTTTTCTATTTTATTTATGTATTCTAAAATTTCATTATAAGTGTTTTCTTGTTCTTCTTTATTAAGACCGGTTTTAGCTTCTTTTATAAGTTCTAGTGATGAAACCAGGCAGTTATTATATTTTTCATTAAAAGAGCCGGATACAATTTTTAGTTCATTCCCTGAACGGAATAATTTTGAATCTATTCTGTTTAAGGCTTCTTCCCATAAAATACAATTCAAAAATTCACCGGTTTTAGGGTCTTTTAATTGTAATTTCCCCATTTTAGTACCTGATTTAGTATCGCCGATTGAGAAAGTGACTACTTCATAGATAATATCTGTGCTGAACATTAAGATGTCTCCTATAATTTGGTAAAATTATAGCATAAAACCTCCTAAAATAGCAAAAAAGATGAATTGTAGAATAACAATTCACCCCTTGGTTAAAAAATAAGAATACAAAATTTTATTTATCCTTATCATTTTCTTTTGCTTTATCGCTTGCATTGCCTATCATGCCACCTGCAGTCCCAAATAGTGCACTATATCCTAAGTAGGCTATAGGTGTTGCAAGTCCACCACTTAATAAAGATATTGCAGTAAGGGCTCCTGCCCCAACTATAGCACCAATCCCGGCACCTTTAATAGCACCTTTTCCTTTGAATGAAACGGTATCTGTAGCTATAGTTCCATTAGTGTTAGTAGGGATTTGATTACCTATTTTTTTGTTCATTTTTTTAGGCGAACAAACAAGCCCATTGTTTTGGATAGCATTGATTTTCATAATATAAACCCTCATGGTTAAACACACTCGGGGATTATAAATCAAAGTATGTAAAATGTCAATATCCATGTAATAAAATTTTACACTATTTTTTTATAGCCAGTTTAGGCAATTTAAAAATTTAAATAAGAAATTATTATGTAGATACTATGATAAATAATTTTAATGAAGATTACCAATATGACAGTTGTATAGCAAATGGCAGATGTTCTATAAATCCAAGAATATCTTCTTTGCAAGAAGTTCTAATTTTGTATTTAAAATTACTTGCTCATTATGTTTTAAAACTTAATGAGAATGGAAGTTTTGATGATAATGCAAAAAATT
Organism: Candidatus Gastranaerophilales bacterium; assembly: GCA_944325535.1. GTDB lineage: Bacteria > Cyanobacteriota > Vampirovibrionia > Gastranaerophilales > Gastranaerophilaceae > CAG-196. The sequence continues at coordinate 10,578 of CALVAL010000015.1, read as the reverse complement.
TGATTTTAAATACTATTTCAATAGCAGTATTAAATTCTGATTTTTCAGAATCGGATTTTAAAAAAATAATTTCAAAATTAAATGAAGAAATACCTAGAATAATTAATGAATATTCACTTTCTTGTGAGGAAAATGATATTATTCCGGATTATTTAAAATCAGTTTTAAAATTTGATAAATCTGCTGATATTATAAAATCCATACAATTAGGAGAAAAAGAACTTTTAAAAAAGGTGAAATTAATTCCGGTAGAGGTCAGAAATCTATATACGATTATGCTAGTACTCGCAAAGAGTATTTGTATAAATCTTTTAGATTTGGAAACGTACGCTATTTTTGATGAAGAAGGTTATGTAACCATTTTAAAACTTTTAGATTCTTTGAATGCAAAAGAATATGATAGAGAAAAAGTTGTTAGTTTCATTAAAGATGTTGTAAAAATTGATAATAAGCTAATGCACTTAGTGAGAGATGCTCAAGAAAAAAGATATGGTCTGCAAAAAGAAAATTCTGTTTCTTATACGACAGTTCCATCAAAGGCGATACTAGTTGTAGGTTCCAATATCCGTGAACTAGAAGATGTTCTTGAAGCAACTAAAAATACTGAAATTGATGTTTATACTCATGATGAAATGATGCTAGCACATACATTCCCAAAATTTAGTGAGTATAAACATTTAAAAGGTCAGTATGGACAAGGAATGGAAAATTGTCTTTTAGATTTTGCAACCTTCCCAGGACCAATTGTTTTAACAAGACATTCTCTTTATAATGTAGAAAATTTATATAGAGGAAGGCTTTATACTACAGATATAGCTTATTCAAAGGGTGTAATTTCTATACAGAATAAGGATTTTTCTCCAGTGATTCTTTCAGCACAAGAATCAAAGGGTTTTAAGACCGGTAAAGAATGTGAAACTGTTGAAATCGGTTATGATTTCAAAGAGGCTGAAAATAGAATTCAAGAAAAATTAGAAAATGGAAATTATAATAAAATCTTTTTAATAGGTCTTAATGCTTATACGATTGAGCAAAAGTCTTATTTTGAAAAATTAATAAAACAAGCACCTAAAGATGTATTGATTGTTTCATTATCATATTGTGTAAATAGTGAAAATATTGTTTGTTTTAATACTTGTTTTGATATTTTTGCAATTAATAAATTTGCTCAAGATATTTTAAGTAAGTTTGATTTGCCAAAGATAATATTTTTCCCACGTTGCGATAGACATAGTATTTCTCAGATGTTATTTTTATCAACATTGGAAAATATAAAGGTCTATGTTGGGAAATGTACTCCGGTACTTTTAAATCCAACATTGATATCTACAGTAGGTGATATTTTTGGGATAAAGACTCTTTCAAGTGTAAAAAAGGACTTGGAAGATATAAAACAAGAAAAATAGATTGTTCAAATTTTCGATTTGGAGTATAGTAAAGTAAGAAAAATATTTTACTTGTTTTATAAGAAGAGGTATTCTATGCAAAATAAGCCTATGGTTGTAGTTTTGGATTCTAATCCGAATTCAAGAGAAATCTTAGCTTCATATATTAATGAAATGGATTTTATTCAAGAAGTGAAGCTTTATTCTGATTATAATCAAGGGCTAGAAGAAATCAAAAGTCTTAAAGATGATGTAATTGTAATATTAGACATTTCACAAGGAAATTCTGATGAATTTATTGAAAAAGTAAGATTGCATGTTTCAAAGCTTATAATTACCTCCACAGATTATTCAACTAATATGATAGTTAAGGCTTTGAGAATGGGGGCTAAAGAATTTTTGCCTAAGCCAGTTTTAAAAAATGATTTATTTCGTGTTTTAAAAATGTTTGCAGATGAAAATTATAGTAGCGAAGATTCTAATTCAAAGGTTATTTCCGTATATTCAAATAAAGGTGGGATTGGGAAAACTGTAATTGCTGTTAATTTGGCAAAAGAACTAGCTCAAGTAACCAAGAGTAAAGTCGCATTAGTTGATTTAAATTTACAATTGGGTGATGTTGCAACTTTTTTGAATCTAAATCCGATTTTTGATGTTAGTTATGTGATGAAGAATTTTGTAGGTAAAAATGAGGATGAGTTTTTAAAATCATTTGAACAGTATAAAGATTCGTCATTATATGTTTTATCAGACCCTACATATATAGAACAAGCTGAAAGAATTTCTCCTCAAGAGATAGTTAGTCTTTTTAAAGCAATGAAAAAAGTATTCACATATATTATAGTTGATATGTCTTCTGCTATAGATGAGAATTCTTTAAAAATATTAGATTGTTCTGATTTAATTTTCTTTACAACAATTGTTAATATTCCTGCAATTAGGAATGCACAAAGATGTTTAAATCTTTTTAAATCAAGACATTATCCGAATGATAAGGTAAAAATAATTGTAAATCGTTATATGGATAATGATGAGATTAAAATTGAAGATATCGAGAATACATTAGGAGAAAAAATATATTGGAAAATTCCTAATAATTATTTTACTATTATGGATGCTATAAATAAGGGAGTATCTATATCTGAGGTGAATTCATCTTCGAATATAGGGAATAATTTTAGAGAATTTGCAATGAAAGTCTCTGACGATATAATAGAGCAAGCTGTTATTCAATACAGAATGTGATTTGGGAGAATCTATGTTGAAATGTTTAAAAGAAAGTTTTTGTTTAACTAATAAATATATAATTCTAGCAACGCCATTAATATTATTTTCATTAATTTCTAGTTTGTACGTTTTATTTTCTTTAGGTGGAAATATATTTGGATTAGCGTTTGCTGCTATCTTATTTGTATTAATGTTATGTGCGTTTTTATCAGGTTGGTTTTTTATGATAAGAAAAGGCATAACATCAAATGAATATGATGAAGACCCTAATTCTTTGATTAAAGAGTTTCCAGCAGGTGTGGGAGAGTATTTTTTAAGTGCAATAGGAATGGTATTTACTATGTTTTTGGTAGTTTTGCTATTTTTGATGCTGTCTTATTTTATAGGAATGCAATTTATAGGAGATATTGGAATATCTTCTGAATCTTTTTCTAAGGCTATGTCATCTGTAGATGCTTTGAAAACTTTTTTATACTCTCTTAGCGAGGTTCAATTATTGAAGCTTAATGCTTGGAATTTATTATTATTAGCGACAATGTTTATAACATATTTTATGCTTATGTTATATCCGCCAGCAATGTTCTTTAAATCTTCAAATCCATTCAATGCTTATATGATATCTTTGAAAAACTTATTTAGTAAGAGGTTTATAAAAAATGTATTAATATATTTAATGCTTTTTCTTTCTTATTTTGTATTATCAATACTTACGACAATATTTGCAGCTAATGTAGTTACACATTTTATATTTACGCTAATCAATTTCTATTACTTGGTTTTTGTCGGAGTATTAATTTTTAATTATTACCGTATAAATTATCTAGAAGAATAAAAATAGTATATATTTTATGAAAGTTTTCTAATCATTTCTTGAGCTTCTTCATCTTCAGGGAAGATAGAAACTAATTTTTCCAGATATTCAAGCGCTTTGTCATTATTATTTAGTTTTTCATAACATTTAGCTATGCTCATAAGAACTGAAATATTATCAGGTTTTTTGGCAAGCAGATTATTAAAAATATTTATAGCAGAATTGTATTCTTCTAATTCATAATAAGTTAATGCGAGAGTATTTTGTGTTTCGATATCTGGGTTTTGCTCCACTGCTTTTATTAAATATTGTTTAGCTTCATCGAATTCTTTTCTTGCAAATAGAATCCTACCTACACAAAATTGAATATATTCATGGTGAGGATTTATTTTAAAAGCTTTCATTATATAATTTTTGGCTTCGTCTAATTGATTTAAAATAAGTTTATTTAAAGCCATAAAAGTAAGAGCAAGGATATTTTCAGGTTCAATATCTAATGCCTCTTGGTAATATCTTTCAGCATCATTATTTTTTGAAATAGAGTATAAGAAATTCCCATATTCAAAAATCATTTCAAAATCATTTGGCGCTAAGTTAAGTGCAGTTTTAAATTCGTCTTCTGCGTAATCAAATAGTCTTTTATTCAAATAAATAATTGCCAAATCTTTATGAGCTTTTGCAATATTAGGATTCATTTTTATAACTTTTTTCAAAATTCTCTCAGCCGTATCTGTATCGCAAAGACTGGATGATAATACTGCATATTGATGTAATGTCTCTGGAGAAGGGTTATTTTTTAGCAGAATATTATCATAGATATCTTTTGCTTTTGCAAGTTGATTTGTACGAATATAAAGACTTGCAAGTTTCTGAGCTGGTAAGATGAACTTTTGGTTAACATATACTATTTTTTCAAGCATAGAAATAGAGGTTTGAAAATCTCCTAATGCTTCATAGCATGTGACTAAATTGTACTTATAATTTTCTTTTTCAGGATGCTGCGCGATTAGCGTTTTGTATATTTCTGCAGCATCTTTGTATTGTTCAGATTTAACTAGTGACATAGCATAGGCTACTTTGAAGCTTTCATCATCACTATCTAATGCAACAGCTTCTTTTAAATATTTGCAAGCTTCAAGATGATTTTGCTGAATTTGATATGCTGAGCCTAAATTATAATATCCCATAGGGTTTTTAGGGTCAATATTAACAGCTTTTTCATAGTATTGAATTGCATACTCACTTTGCCCAGTTGCCATTAATGCAGTTCCTAAGCTATTTATTATTCCTAGATTGTCAGGTGATTTTTCTAGTGCTTTTTTAAATGGTTCAATACTTTTTGAAAATTCTTTTATTTTCATATAAGCTGTACCAACAACAAAATCAAAAATGTATTCTTCTGGTGCAATTGTATTTGCCATTAGTGCGTATTTTAATGCTTCTTCCGGAACATTAAGCTTCATCAAAATAACACAAAGGTTTTTATAAGCTTCAACATAGTCTTTTCTTAATTCAATAACCTTAATATATGAGTTTTTAGAAGAAATAAAATCTCCTAATTTATCGTAGCAAATACCTAAATAAAACCAAGAGGTTGCATCTTCTGGCTCATATTTTACTACTGTTTCAAAATCATTTTGTGCTTCTTTCCATTCTTCTAAATTGACGAATGTAAGTCCTGAGAGCTTTAGTAATTCTATATTAGAATTGTCATTTTTTAATGCTTGTTGAATGAGATTTTTTGCTAAATCAAATTCCTTATTTCCAACTAATTCTCTAATTTTTTCTATATCGGTCATTTTAATTTATGCTCCAAAATAATTTTTTAATCCAGAAGATAGATTTTTGTTTTTACATAGTTTTTTTAGTTTAGATATTGCTCTATTTTCGATTTGTCTAATTCTTTCTCTTGATACTCCATATATAGAACCAATTTCGTCTAATGTTTTTTTATTTCCATCATTATTTAGTCCAAATCTTAATATAAGCACATCTCTTTCTTTTTGACTTAACTGTTCAAGCATGTTTTTTATATCATCAAGCATGCTTTCTTGTGATACTAAGTTATCAGGTGCGATAGTTGATTCATCTACTATGTAATCAATGATTTTATTAGAATCATCTTTTTGACCAGTTGGTGTATCAATACTTATTGTAGATTGTGTTGATTTTACTATAGAGTTAAGCTTTGCAACTGTAATTCCCATTTTGTCAGCAATTTCTTGTTTATTAGGAATTCTACCAAGTTCTGTAGTTAGATCCATTGTTGCTTTTTTAATCTTATTGATAGATTCAATTAAGTGAATAGGAAGTCTTATAATTCTTGCTTTATCTGCAATAGCTCTTGTAATAGATTGTTGAATCCACCATGTAGCATATGTTGAAAATTTATATCCTTTTGTATAATCAAACTTTTCTGTAGCTTTAATAAGTCCCATATTTCCTTCTTGGATTAAGTCTAAGAAGGAAAGTCCTCTTCCTATATATTTTTTTGCAATACTAACAACAAGTCTCAAGTTTGCATTTATTAGAACTTTTCTTGCAATTTCACTTTGAGTTTCATATATTTTTTTTGCAACATCAAGTTCTTCTTGAGCTGATAAAAGTGGGATTTTACCAATTTGTTGAAGATAAATTCTTACTGAATCGTCAGAATTTACAGAGTTAAGACTTTCTTGAGTCTTAGGCTCTTCTATGGCAATGGAGTCATCATCATCTTCTTCGATAGGTTCAATACTATTAAAATCTATTCCTTCATCAGAAATATCATCGACCATAAGATTTATTGATTCTCTCTTTTTACCCATTTTTCTTACCTCTTTGTTTAACGCTCTCAAATAGTATTATAGCAGCTGCATTAGAAACATTTAAAGAATTAAATTTTGTTAACATTGGTATTTTTACTTGAAAATCTGATAATTTAAGTAATGATTTAGATATTCCTGAATGCTCAGCTCCCATAATTAATGCAAAATTCATGTTTGTATAATCAATTTCATAATAATTATCTTTTGCATGATGGTCTGATGCAATTACCCAGTAGTCGTTTTCTTTTAGTTTTTGTACGGCATTTACAAGGCTATTGACTTTAATTATTGAAATATGATTAATTGCACCAGCACTAGTTTTTTCTACTGTAGAATTAATCAAGACTCCTCTTCTTGATGGTAAAATGATTCCTTTTATGCCAGCGCATACGCAGGAACGAATTATAGCACCTACATTGTGAGAATCCTCTACCCCGTCTAAAATGACAACAGAAGTTTCTTTATTTTGATTTTGTTCAATAAAATCTTCAAGTTCCACGTATTTGACAGGTGAAATTTGAGCAATCACACCTTGATGTCGACCATCTGGTTCTATTTGATTAAGTTTTTGTGGTGCGACAAATTGAAATACAATTCCTAAATTTGAAGCAAGTTGTTTGATTTTTTCAATTTTTATATCAGCTCTTGCATTATTTGCGATGAGTATTTTATTAAACTCTCTATTATTAGCTTCAAGAGCTTCTATTATTGCATTTTTACCATATATGAAATTGTTTTCCATGATTATTTTGAAACCTTTAGCATTCTTTCTATGCAGTTAAAACTGGCTTTACGTATTTTTTCATCTAGGTGTATTTCATTAGTCTCATTTTCAAGAGCATCTAAAATTTCTTCTAATGAGGTTAACTTCATGCTATCACATATCATGTTATTTCTTATTAAGAAAAATTCTTTATCAGGGTAATCTCTTTTTAATCTGTCATATACACCTTTTTCTGTAACAATTACAAATTGGGAAGCTTGGCTGTTTTTTACATAATTGATTATGCCACTTGTACTTCCTACATAGTCCCCTAATGAACTTACTTCTGGTTTGCATTCAGGATGTATAAGTATTTGTGCATTAGGATGTTGTTTTCTTGCATTTTGAATATCATCTATATTGATATTATTATGTACCGGACAATTACCATTGTAGGTTATAACTTCTACATTGTTAAGTTTGTTCTCAACCCATTTTCCTAAATTTGCATCCGGTAAGAATAGAACTTTACCTGAGTTTAGACTTTTAACAATTTCTAATGCGTTTGAACTTGTGCAGCATATATCGCACTCCGCCTTGACTTCTGCTGTAGAATTTATGTAGCAAACGATTGGTATATTCGGATGACTATTTTTAAAATTTATCATTTGTTTATGGTCTATCATATCGGCCATTAAACATCCTGCATTTATATTAGGTAATATTACTTTTTTTTCTGGAGAAATTATTTTAGCAGTTTGTGCCATGAAATACACACCTGCAAAAATAATTATATCTGCATTTGTTTTTTGTGCTTGTTGACTTAAGTACAAAGAGTCCCCGACAAAATCTGCAACAGTATCGATTTCTATGTTTTGATAACTATGGGCTAGGATTATAGCATTTTTTTTCTCTTTTAAATTTTTAATCTTATCTATTATTTTTTTCATTCATTTATCCTGTGTACAAAATTTAAATTTTATTGTACAATAAAAAAAAATAGGAAGAAACAAAACATGGAATTATTTAAGAAGAGTGATATAGTAGGTGTTGCGGTAACTCCTGAACGTGGCTTGGAAGTTGCGCAAATTGATTTTGCATCAAAGCAAGTTTTAAAATACGGTGTTAGACCTTTAGATTATGATACAAATCGTAGGGATATTGCAGATTTAGACGTATTTAAAGAAGCTTTGCAGGATTTGTTTATGGAATTACAAATTCCAAAAACTGCAATGGTTGTTATTTCTACTCCTGCTGTTTTATTTAAAGTAAATGATTATCCTGCAGCATTAGATGAAGCACAGGTTACAAGTGCTATTGAAGAGGAAATATCCGAAAACCCTTACTTTAGAGAATCTGAAGCTTGTATAAGTGCAGATAGATTATCTAATTCAACAATGCAATTTAATAAAATTGCGTATGTGGCTTCTCAAAAAGCTACTTTGATTGAAGTTGCAATGATTATTAAAAATCTAGGATATAAAGTCTATGCAATGGAAACATCTGTGAATGCAGCTTTGAATTCCTTAATATATAAAGAGCAAGTGAATGTAAGTGCTGATGTATCATGGGTTCTTTTAGTAGTTGATTCTTTGAGCTGCAGAATTATTTCTATGAATGGAAATAATTATGTTGATGCATTTGAAGAAAAAATTGCTATTGGAGAGGTTCTTGGAGATGCCGAAAATTATTCAACAGTTGTTTCTGCAGTAGAACCTCTATTGAAGAATTTACCTTCTAAATATTTATATGTATTATCTAAAACAGATGTGATTAATGCAGAGATTTTAGCTAGCAAATTAACTTATTCTGCAAGTATTGTTCATTCTAATGCAAATAGATATGCGAAAGAGGAGACTATGGCATATGCTCCAGAAGTAGATGAAAGTGTCGCATCTATTATGTCTTTAGATGTTATTGGTGCTGCTATATATAGGGAATTTCAACCATATGCCTCTGCACATTTTAACTTATATAATAAATATTTAGGTGAAATTTTCTTATCAGAACAACCACCTGAATTTGATTTTGCAGGAAGACATTATGTTTTAACAAATGAATTTTTGATAAAGACTTTTATAGTCTTGGCTATTTTAATATGTGCACCAGCTTTTATTGCTTTTTCAATGTTGATGAAATCTGTTGCAGATTATAGATCTCAGCAAGAAGAATTAGATGGTAAAATAGCTCAAATTCAAAAATTCCTAAAGGAGAACGAGAGCGTTTCATCTGATTTGTTTGATGAGGGCGATGAAATTCGAGCAGGTCTTGTTCATAACAAAAATATATATTCATACTATACGATTGTAGGTACAGAAATTCCTAAGAAATTATGGCTTACATATCTTAAGTTTAATGATAAAGTTACTATAGAAGGTCAAGCAGATAACTTAGAGAGTGTATATTCATTCTTTAGAAGTATAAAAGATTATAATCCTAATTCTGATGTGAAATTACAAAAACTAGGATTAGCAGCTAATTCTAAGATGGAGTTAGTAGAAGAAAATGCAGAATTTGATACTGATTCTATACTAACGTCCATGAATGCTGATTATTATGAATTTAGAATTTCGAATGCTCCAGAAATTTCAAAGGATGAATTAGGAAAAGATGGCAAAGCCGAAAACAAAGACGGTAGTACTACCTTACCAGATTTGGAAACAATAAAAGAATAAAGGATATATTGATGGATAAATATAAAAGATATTACGGTGTTATTGGTTTTGTAGTTGCAGTCGCGCTTTTAGTATTTGGTATGTATAAATTAATAGAGCCAAAAGTGACTGAAATAAGTTCTTTAAAATCAGAGGTTGAAAGTAAACAGTCTGAATTGAGCTCTTTAGAATCTAAATTAGAAGTTGTAAAAAAGAAAATTAAACGTATAAAGGATTCTATTGTTACATCTCAAAAGAAAATCTATTCTCCAGTAGAATCAGATTTAGGCAGTGATACATTATTTTTTACATTGTATAACGATGTAATAGAAATGGTGCATGCTAATTCCGTAAAAATTAAGGCAATAGATTATACTTATAATCCTGAAAAAGATGCATTTGTAAAATTTGGTAAAGATGTTTATTTTGTATGTGATGTAAATATGGAATTAGTTTCTAATTATGTTAACTTAGGGAAGCTAATTCAAGATATTTACCAATATCCATATTATATAAAGATAAATGAGATCGAAGTAAAACCTTATCAAAAAGATAAGAAGATCTTGATAACAAATTTAAGTTTACGTTTATATGCGCATACAGAACCTGATGAGGAAGCTGTTGCTGAAGGTCAACAAGAGAATGTTTCTGTAGAAGGTCCAAAAACACCTTTGCCACAACAATAAAAAAGACTTGAAATGTTTTTATGTTTGTTATAGAATATTTGTTGTGCGGAAGTAGCTCAGTTGGTAGAGTATCTGCCTTCCAAGCAGACTGTCGCGAGTTCGAGTCTCGTCTTCCGCTCCATTTTAATAAAGCAAGAGAAATTTCTCTTGCTTTTTATGTATCGGAGGTTTTAAGCATGAAAAAAATTTTTCTAGGATTTACCATAATATATTTGTTATCAAATGCAGCATTTGCAACATTTGACCCAAGATACAATCCTGAAGAAAATGTAAACATAAAATCACTAAATTCTCAGCAATACGAA
>CALVAL010000014.1 GCA_944325535.1 Candidatus Gastranaerophilales bacterium | reverse complement strand
TTTGATCAGCTATAATAACTGCTTTATCAGAATAAGTATCAATATCCTTATATTTAATTGTAACAGCACCTGTTGCTACCATTACACTACTTTTTGTATCATACTCTTGAGCATCTGCATTAATAACAACTATAGGAGTATTTCCTTCGGTAATAATTGACTGTGATTCGCCTTCTGCTCTTACAACTTTATTAATCAAAGATACTTGTAAAATATTAGCTTTTACTTCTCTCTTTTTATTCTCATTCACTTCATAAGCATATGGCTTATCATAAAAAGTCGCTGTATCAAGTTTATTATTACGACGGATAGTTACATCCGCCCTGTCACTTTCTACAGTCAAGTTATCAAGTTTAACCTTCACACCACCATCTAGCTTGATCTTTCTTTCTTGATTAGAAAAAGTCTGAGTCTTAGACTCAATAATCAAATCAGAAGAAAAAACCGACAAACTGGATAATATTAATAAAGCAAATATAAGAACCTTTTTCATTATTTTTCCTCATATATTTTTGTTTTAGTATTTCCAACTATTTTAAATTTTTCATAACCAACACCAATATAACCTTTATCGGCGGTTGCTACCATTTCGTTATTTTTCTTTATAAGAACATGTCCTTCTGCAACAGTTTCTTTATCAGAGCCAGACCACGTTAATTTATCCGTATTTAAAGAAGTGTTATCTTTTAAAACTATATATGTATTCTCATACAAAGTAATAACACCAGTTTTTTCATCATATGTACCTTTTGAAGATTGAAAACTCATCGCAACCTCATTTTTTTGATAAAAATTACCTATTACATTATGCAAAGTTGCAACGCTATGATCATTACTATAATTACCCGTCTCGCCATAAATTTCAAAATATTTACTGCCATCCTTGGTTTCAGTAATAATTATACCTTTTGCATCAACCTTCTGTTCGTCCTCTTTACCTTTTATTTGAGCTCTATTAAAATTTGCAGTAATTACACCTGCTGAAATAAACGCCCAAGACATAACAAAAACAACTGCAAATATAGCTATCAAATAAGAGCGTTTTCTTTTATCTAGACCTTTAAATCTCTCATAAAACTTTTTAAGCTTTTCCATAAAAACATTCTACCACAGTGAGTTTGGTATATCAATTAAGATTAAATAACTACAAAATATAATCTTTTGTTTTTAATTTTAAAATTCTTTCAACTTCCTCTTTTTTAGTAGTTGAACCAAATATAACAGCAAAAAGAGGGTTATTTTTATAATCTATTCGTCTTACTTCTAATACATTAGAATAATTTGCTAAAAACTTTTCGTATTCAAAACCTTTAATTTTCGCTTTATCCATACCAATAGGCACTTCTGCCATTGAGAAATAATAAACTTCTTTACTAGCATTAGCTAAAATATTATTCCAATCAGGTCTTTTTTGATTATAAAAACAATCATAAACATTTATACCCCAAGCGTACTTAGCAACATCTGTTGTACACCAACCTGCAAATCTCATTGGATTTATTTCTATTGGAATAATTTCTCCATCTTCTTTTACACGAATTTCAATATGCATAGGGAAATTTTTTATTTTTTTCGCATCTCCTATTTCCCTTAACAAAATTGCAAATTTAGCCATATATTTTATCATTATGCCGGCAGACATTAGATATATTCTATCACTTACATCCTTTGAATTTAAAAATGGATGTTGAAATATATTTAAAATTACAGGCTCACCATCACGATCAAAATATGCATCAATAGCATATTCCTCACCTTCAATCAATTCTTCGATTATAAAATCAGAAGAATTAATTACATTTTTAGGATATAATTTTGAAGCAGCCTTCATCTCACTATCAAGTTGAGCAATTGCTTCTCGCCACTCCTTATCATCTTTTATTGTATGCACCCCAAAACTCAAAAAACCTACAGCAGGTTTTAAGACCACAGGAAACTTTATACCTTCTGATGACATATTTTTCAATTCATCGAATTTAACTGATTGAAAATAAAAATTAGGATATAACTCTTTCAAAAGTTCTCTAAAAGCAACTTTATCCTTAAACAATTTTATATAAGAAGCCAAATTCGATTCAGGCAAATTATCTAAAATCCAAGAAATGGAGTTTTCAGAATTTGAATAAATCAATGGATACTCTTGTGTCAGATAGTAATTTTTCGCAGTACTCTCTGGAATTAGTTTCAAAGCACCCTCTTCTATTTCAGCATCATTAACTACATTGTTTTGTAACACAGCCCAATCATTTTGAACAATTGTATCTAGCAAAAATTCAGAGACATAAGGTTTTTCTAAAATTATCATATAAATATACCTCTCAAATAAAAATATTATAATATAAAAGCAGTGCAGAAAATATTTTTCTGCACTGCTTTTTACAAAATCTTAATTATTACTGATAAATAACTTTTTGATCATTTTCAAAAATTGAACCTGCACACGTTACCCCTGTATTAACAGTTGTTGCATCACATTTATTAGTACCTTCATTCCAGTGATAGTTTGTTTCATTACCTAAAGTACTCCAAGACTGAGCTCCTAGAGCTGTTAATGATCCATCCGCCTTAAGTTCAAAGACAAAAACATCTTTTCCCAAACGGTTTGGTTCAGATTTACCATTTATATCTATAACAACTGTACCTATCATCAATTTCTGGTTAGAAATTTTCTTCCCAGCTAATGCAAAAAGCCCCTTAAAGCCAGCTGAAGAGGCTTGAGCTATATCAATACAATAATATAGACCATCCTTTGTAACAGCTATATTTTTAATAGCTTCCTTTATCAAAACCCCATCATAGGTCACTTCTGTTAGAGAAGAACCCGTATAATTTTTTACAAGCGTTGCATATTTAGGATTTGAATTTCCTTCATTATAATATGCAACTTTTAAATAATTTGAAAGTGTATCAATATAATTTTGTTCATCTGAGCCATCTCCTGAAAAAGCATTTGCTGCAACCAAGGTATCAGCACTCATAGCAACAAGTAAATTCTGATTTGCAACCTCAAGCGTTGAAACAGCCTTTGCCAATTTAGGGCCTGTCTGAGCGGTAGCAGCACTTTGTATTAGAGCAGGGGCCGTAAGAGCAGCGACCACTCCTACACTACCTCATGTTATTAAGACTTCAGCTAAAGTGGAACCTATCTTTTTCATCTAAAACTCTCCTATATAATATACATAATTATTATAACACATAGTATAGTTTTTGACTAGAGAAACGAGAGGCTATGAGTATAGCCTCTCGTTGTAAATTTTATAAAATTATTTACTTCTATTTACCCATTGGGAAAGCTCTTACAACAGTTACTGAGCCATCAACATTTTTACGAACGCCTCTATCTACTGTATCGTCATCTAAGTCAGCTGCATAAGCTACTGGAGTATAGACTTGAGACATATCTACATTGTGTCTTTCATAGCTTCTTAAAACTTTTGCGTTTTCATTATCTTCTGGATCAATAGTTGGTTCTTCTGGATCTACTGGATCTACTGGTTTTTCTGGCCCAACTAGATAAGTAGTATCTTCTTGTCTGTTTTCGCTTATATTATAGCCATTTTTACCATTTGTTAATTCATATGTAATTTCTTCATTTCCATTTATAGTTACTTCTTTTGCATCACGAATATTTGTATATTTTAAAGTATAGTCTCTTGAAGCAAAGTCAACTTTCAATTTATCAGTTTCATTACCTATTGTAATTGTATCTGCATGAACACCACTTCCAGTAATCTCAATAAATTTATCAGGAGCTGTTAAATATAATTTATTAGCATTTGCACCTGTAACTTTTAAATCACCATTAGATGCAATATAAGCAAATGCTTCAGTTGCGACATTACTAATTGTACCTCCTGATATATTCATATTTGTATGGCTGCTTGGATTATTTAATAACTTATATGTTTCCATTGCACAAATAATTTGTTCATCTACAGTAGAATTTTCAGTAGTTTTAAGACCTCCAATATATCCTTTTGCACTGAAGTCATAATTATTTGCTGTCATTAAAGCTTTGCCATCTGTAATAATATTCAAATTTTCTGACTTTAATTTTATTGAATCTGCAGTTGTATCAATTGTTACTGCTATAGAACCATTATTTGCGTAAGCATCAATCGCCCCACCTACAGTCAAGCTTCCATCTGCTAATTTTTTTGCATCATAATCATAACCACCAATGTGGATATTATTTTCTGAATTTATTGTTAAATTTCCACCAACTGTATTATCACCAATTACGTGAATAAAATGTTTATAGCCTTGTGCATTTTCTGATTCTTTAGTCGTTTTCAAATCCATATTTTTACCAACTTGAACATTTCCAACTTCTAAGAAACCACCGCCATTTTCCATTTTTAAATTTCCACCAACTTTAGTGTTTCTAGCATACATCAAAACACCATTACCCTTAACATTAGCATCACCTGCAATTTCTAATGCTTTACCATTTGATACATAGTTAAGTGAAACACTATCGTCAGATTTAATATTTAAATTACCATTAATTTTTCCGCCATTAACTGTTTTTACAACACCTTTATCTGCAATTATATAAACATCACCATCAATATTTACAGCTTCAAGTCTAACAGCATCTTTAGTATTTAAATTTCCAGCTGAAAGATAATCTTGTCCATTTGCTGTTATTAATTTTAAACCATTTTGTGTATTGATAGCAGATTGAACTACATTTATAGAAGGTGCTAATATATTAAACTCACCTCCTACACTAAAATCTGAATCTTGAATATTAATAACTCCAACAGGAAGAGTTGTTGCAACTTTAGATACATCCATTTTTCCATCAATAAAAGTTGCCGTCATTGGCTGTGTTGTTACCATCACATCACCAGCAGCAGTAAATTTAGCTCCGTCAAATAAAACACCATTTGGATTTGATATAATCAACTTTCCAATACCACTATTAGCATTTATTTGTCCATATATCGTAGACATACCGTTATTTACTGTATTTAAAATTGTCAAATTATTTGACCCATTTACTGCATTGAAATTAAGATTTTCGCCTTTATTAACATTTAATGAATCCCAGTTAACATGAGCATCACCTTTAAAATTTAAATTAGCACTTCCACTACCTTTATCGATACCTACAAAACCACCTTGTGTTCCATTAATAACAGCACCACCAAGACCATTTCCTAGGCCTGTATCGATTGCCGCCATTGAAATTTGCATACTAGCAAATACAGTAGTTAAAACTAATGCTGATAATTTTTTTGCGACATTTTTCATAATATAATACTCCTCTTTTTTTATTCTTTTATATATAAAGTATTTATATTTTAAAAAATTGCCTTTTTGTTACAGATATTTACAATAAAAAAAAGTGAAATCTTGTATGATTTCACTTTTTTTCATATTCTTTTAAATTTCTAATTTACCATTGGAAAAGCTCTTACAACAGTTACTGAGCCATCTACGTTCTTACGAACACCTCTATCGATTTTATCATCGTCTAAATCTGCTGCATAAGCTACTGGAGTATAGACTTGAGACATATTGACGGTCTGTTTTTCATAGCTTCTAAGAACTTTTGCATTTTCATTAGGATCTATTGGAGTTTCAGGATCTTCTATGTCTGGTCCATATAAATATGTTGTATCCTCTTGGCGATTATCATTAATATTATAACCATTTTCACCATTTGTTAATTCATATGTAATTTCATCGTTTCCATTTATAGTTACTTCTTTTGCGTCACGTATATTTGTATATTTTAAAGTATAATCTCTTGATGGAAAATCAACTTTTAACTTATCAGTCTTATTACCAACTGTAATTGTATCTGCATGAACACCACTTCCTGTAATTTCTATTGTTTTATCTGGTGCTGTTAGATATACTTTATTGGCATTAGCTCCAGTTAATTTTAAATCTCCAGCTGATTCTATATAAGCATATGCATCTGTTGAAAGATTAGTAATTTCTCCACCAGCAATATTCATATTTGTATGACTGCTTGGATTATTTAATAATTTATAACCTTCCATAGTACATATAATTTGTTCATCTACAGTAGAATTTTCAGTAGTTTTAAGGCCTCCAATATATCCTTTTGCACTGAAGTCATAATTATTTGCTGTCATTAAAGCTTTGCCATCTGTAATAATATTCAAATTTTCTGACTTTAATTTTATTGAATCTGCAGTTGTATCAATTGTTACTGCTATAGAACCATTATTTGCGTAAGCATCAATCGCCCCACCTACAGTCAAGCTTCCATCTGCTAATTTTTTTGCATCATAATCATAACCACCTATATGAATATTATTCTCTGAATCTATAGTTAAGTTTCCGCCGATAAAAGTATCACCTATAACGTGGATAAAGTGTTTATAAGCACCAGTTTCAACATTTGTAGTTTTTAGAATTGCATTACCAGTTACAGAAATATCTCCAACATCTACAAAGCCACCGCCATTTATCATTGAAAGATCACCACCGACCTCTGCATCTCTTAAAAACATACAGTTACCATTTCCGACAACATCAACATCACCTGTTACAACAAGTTTATTGCCATTTGAAGTATAATTCAAACCAACACTATCTTCAGCCTTTATATCCAAATTACCGTCAATTTTTCCACCATTAACTACACTAACAGCGCCAGGCCCAGATACGATATAGACATCTCCATCTATATTCATAGCTTCTAGTCTTACTGCAGGCTTGTCTTTTGGAGCTGCAGCACCCAATGAAAGATAATCTTGTCCATTAGCTGTAACTAGCTTTAGAGAATTTGATTTTATAGTTGAATTAGCTGCATTGATTGATGGAGCTAATATACTATATTCACCACCAATATTAAATAACGCTCCGTTTTGAATATTAATACCAACAAGATTACCAGAATTATCATAAATTTTAGTAAATTTTGCTTGCGATAAATCATTAACCCCAAGCCCTGACATATCTTGAGTTGTTAACATCAAATCTCCAGCAGTTGTAAATGTTGAACCATCAAATAACATACCGTTTGGATTAGATATAATAAGTTTACCGATTCCGCTGTTTGCACTTATTTGACCATAAATAGTAGACATGCCATTATTTACTGTATTTAAAATTGTTAAATTATTTGCACCATCTACTGCGTTAAAATTAAGATTTTCGCCTTTATTAACATTTAAAGACCCCCAGTTTACAACAGAATCTCCATTAAAATTCAAATCTGCAGAACCATCACCTTTATTAACTCCGACAAATCCGCCCTGAGCATTGTCTATTACAGCACCACCAAGACCATTACCTAGCCCGGTATCAATAGAAGCTATAGAAACTTGCATAGACATAAATAATGCAAAAACTAGTGCTGATAAAATTTTCTTATTATTTTTTTTCATACAATACACCCTTCACTTTCAGTCCATCCATTATAACATAATAAAAATCATAAAAAAAATATTTGCGAAAAAAACGCAAATATTATTAAAAATTTTACAAATATTAACATATTTATCCAACGATTGACTTATATATGAGACTTGAAGCTTTTACTATAAAATCTTTTCCTAAAGGTGAATTATAAGGACGATTCGCGAGTATTACAACGATATATTTCTTACCATTTGGTGCAAATACAATTCCAGCATCACCTAACATCGTACCAATATCACCAGTTTTATGCATAAATAAAGCACCTTCACCTAGTCCTGCTGCTATAAGTCTGTTATTTTTAACATGACTTAAATAATCTACAATGTACTCTCTTGAATTTATATTTAAAAATCCTGGATTATCCAGATTGTATAAGATTTTTGCGATATCTTTTGCAGTAGTTTTATTGGTACCTTTCAAATCAGGAAGCCAAGTCCTCACATAAGTCTTTGAAATACCCCAGTCTCTTAGCCCAATATTAACATCATCCATACCACCCATCTTTGCCATTAACATATTTGTAGCAGTATTGTCCGAATCTTGAATCATAGTTTTTGCAAGCTGATCTAGAGAATATTTTCTTCCTGTTTGCGCATACTGCAAATCTCCAGAACCAGAAGATTGATAATAATCCGTAAGCAACATCTCATCATAAATTGTCATTTGACCAGCTTCTATAGATTTAAATAATCTTACAAGAACAGGAAGTTTTATTATACTAGCAGCTGAATACAACTCATCAGCATTAATATCAATATATTTGCCATTTTCATACTCCCAAACATAAATTGAAGGTTTTATTGTGGGATATTGAGACATTAAACTTTGCAATTGAGATTTTAGATTAGCAATCTCACTTGTATGATACATTGTAGTCACTTCACTATGAGTTTTCTGAATTGTAGGAGTTAGCAACAATCTATTCTTGTACAAATCATTACTCAAATAATTAGTAATAGGATTCGCAATAGAATACATATCAGCTGCTACTGGTTTTAAATTTTGAGAATTTATTAAATTATCCATTTCTCCAACATTAACTTTTATATTATCAGGATAAAAAACTTGTTTAATTAAACGATTATATGAAGTTGGAACTATTAAAAATGCTAAACCTGCTAAAAAGCTCACAATAATAAAAGTTTTAATATTTTCTAGTACAGAAGGTTTTCTCTTTACAGGTCTAGTCCTATTAAAATTTAATTGCTTTCCGTTCTTATCTTGAACAACATGTAACTTTCTTGGTTCTATTTTTTGACGTTGATATGCGTACACTATTAAATCCCCTTTTTATAATATACTAACACTATTATTTTTTTGCAAACATCCTTCAAAAAGTTGAAATGAATCACATAATACTTTAGACCTAGCACTACTGAGCAATGATAAGCTAAAAAAAAATAATAAAATAAAATAAAAAAGGAGATTTATATGAAAATATTCATCACAATAGCTGCTCTTCTAATCGTCATACCTTGCTTTGCTACTTGCCCTATTGAAAATGGAAATACCGTATGCTCACTACCGGGATTTAGAGAACAAGTTACACCTATATATGCACCTAAAAGTGGTATAAGTGAATTTGCAGACTCTCCTGAAGCTCGGCTAAGACCTATTAATAGAGGTGATATTGCAGAACAAATGAAAGGCTTCAATCCTTCTGCAACAGATTATAGCTACAATTCCAGCTGTCAATTTGGCGTTTGTATGCAAAACCGTAGCACACCACTATTTCAACAACCTAAACAATAAAAAGAAGCTCCATAAAGGAGCTTCTTTTTATAACATATTTTTTCTTATTTTTTCTTTTGCTTTCTCTATCTCTTTTATTCTTTTTTCAATATTACTTACTTGTTTCTTTAAAGCTTGTCTTTCAGTTTTTATTAGTTTGTACTGTGCATCTACATCTGCATATTTTGTTTTGCAATTTAATAAATCATTACGAATATCTACTTGAGCATTGTCTAGTTGTAAAATTGCATTTTGAATATTTCCATTCCCTACAGCATCTCCTTCAGCAGAAGAAGCAGCTTTTGTTGCCTTAGAAGTTACAGCTGGTGCAGCTGTAGTATTACCATATGAAGTATCATTAAAGTCTAGTGGAGTAAAAGCATTACCATCAGCAAGGACGCAACCTTGGATAGCTATTACCAATCCCAAAGTAAAAAACATTCTCTTCATTACATCTCTCCTTTTTATATACACTACTATAATATAATGTTTAAAAAATTTGCAAATCCTTTATTAAATGTATTAATTTTAAAGCTCAAAAGTTAAAAATTGTAACAAAAAAGCAATTATTTAGAAAATATATACTTTATATATTTAAGGATATTACTATGGCCATATTTAATCATTTTCTGAATTTTAATACATCATACCTAGGAGCAAATCTATTTTCTGCCCCGCAGATATTCAATAGCAGCTTCAATCCGTTTATGGGCTTTAACATGCCTATGTTTTCAAGCTTTAATTTCTTTAACACTCCTATATCCCCATTTAATAGTTCCTTTCAACAAAATCCATATTCATTTCCACAATTTAATTTTAACTTTAACAGTATTTTTCCTACAGATATTTGGAAACAAACTAATTCTTCAAATTCATGGAACAACTTTTCTAGCCAGCAATATAGCTGGAATCAAAATTTCCAAACTCCAAATGTAAACTGGGGTGATACCTTCACAAAAACAGCTAGTACTTCAAAAGTAACAACTAAACCGGAAAAGAATACAGATATACCTGGTTATTCTGCAAAATTAGGGAAAAAGCTTGCGGATATAGCACTCAACAATAGTAAATATATAATAGATCGTAATTCAAAAACAGTTACGTCTAAAACTAAAGAACAAAATAGTTTTACAGGCTATTGTGCAACATACGTAAAAGCCGCTATTAGAGATGCAGGACTTGGGGAGTATGAATCTGGTCATGCATATGAATTAGCTGGTATTCTTAGAAAAAATAAAAATTTTAAAGAAATTTCTCCTTCCGAATATAATGTTGATAATCTTCCAGCCGGATGTATATTGGTTTATGGAAAAGGGTCTCAAAACTACAATAAATCTTATGGTCATACTGAAATTACGACTGGAGATAAAAGGGCAGTTTCAGATGGAATAACACAAAACCTTTATAAAAAGCCTGATGCTATTTTTGTACCCGTAATTGCCTAAAGAATTAATTGTGTTCCTAAAATGATTCTATGAGAATCTTCTAGAACATCATTTTGGCAAAAAACATAATTTAACATTATCTTTAGAGCTTGTCCTTTTATAAAATAATTCAGCCCTAGTGTATATTCTCTTCTTATATCATCATAAAAATCTTTATTGGGGACAAAGTGATCATATCGACCTAGTATTTGCAATCTCGGAGTTATTTTATATCCAATAGTTGAATAAAAACCTTCTGCTTTATTCGTAGATAGCGTATAGGCACCATTATAACCATCGGCAACTGCATATTCAAAATTAGCCATGAAATTTTTGTACTCGTACCCTGCATATAAACCAGAAACGAAATAATCAGTATCATTATTTCCTGCTGTTATTCCTCCTCCTAGATTTATTTTTCCATACTTCCCATTTGTTTTTCCAAGTGGCTTAAAGTTTACCCAACCTGCAAATTCTGCTCCAGGGAAAAAGCTTCTAAAATATGTATCAGAGCTATACCCTCCAATATCATAATCTACTAAATCATAATTTCCTTTTATTTTTAGCCCTACTTTTCTAGTATTACCAAAATTTCTTGATATTTGTGCTCTTGCTACAAGAGGAATAATCGTATCAGATTTTGAACCCTCATATCCTGTAGGAGTTCTTGTATTACCTAAAATTATTGTATGATGAGGAATTGAAGCATTTGCGACATAAATATCGATAGGCAATGTTTGTAAAAATGAATACCCATCTACTGGATCAAAGCGAAAACGAGCTTCATAGAAACTTTGCCCGCCTCTAAATTTACCATTTATACCTGCTTGTATTGCATTAAAATCATAAATAGTATTACCATCCTCTGAGATATTCATATCAGCAGCCGCTCTATAATACCCAAAGAAATGCATTGTCTCTATAGGTCCAGCTTCAAAATGTTTTGTTAAAATCCCATCTAAAAGATATGCAGAACTATCAGTATTTTTTACTTCTTTTGCTTTTATATCCTGTATCTTTTCCCACAAAGTATATTCATCATCCTCTTCAAAAACTTTGTTTATAGAAGATGATGGAGAAATATTATCATCAATTTCAAGCAAAACCTCTTCAATTGCAAAGCAAGAATTAGAAAAAAAAGATATTGAAAAAAGAATAAGAATAAACTTTTTCATTGGAATATTATAACATAATTTACAGATAAACTATTTATACGATTTTTTATATTTTACTCCTACTTATGTAGGATTTTCACATTTAATATTTATTAAATTATGTAAATATAATATATAATACTATTATAATGATTGACTTTTAGTAATATCCCATTAAAACAATCATATAGACATTATCAGAATCAACAAATAGGAGACTCTATATATGGGTATGGCAGCATCACAAGCCAGATACTTGGCACTTGTAGCAAGAAAATCAAACTGCGAATATGAAGGACAACAAATTAACCAAGCTCGTACTGTATTATCTAATCAGACAGCTAATCTTTTTAATCAAATGCTTGGTCTTAGCGTGCCAGTCCCTCCTAGTACTCAGGATTATACAAAACAACAGTATTCATTCTCTGATGGAGCAAATGATTACACTATCGATAGCTGGCAACAACTAGCTAATGATCCTGATTATAACTATGTTGTTACACATCATTATTATGCAGATGTCTATACAGGGTCGCAAAAACAAAAAAATGACCCTCAAGTTCAGTTCTCAACAGGTGCTGCAGCAACTGTTGACCAAATTGAAACAGCTATGAGATTAATGACAAAAACTAAAGCCGACTATGAAGAAGCTAAAGCTGCAACTGAAGCTAAGAAAAAAGAATTAGCTACTTTGAGTAATTATGTAGATAATGATTCTCATACTGGAATTAATGGCTACGAGTACAATTCAAATCTAAACACTTATATTGTAAAAACTGCTGATAGTACTCAAAAAACTTATAGCGGTTATTCTGTATACAAAACTGAAGACGGTACAGAATATTATTTAGGTAACGACGGAAAATATTATTCAACTGATGGAAATAATACCCCATTTGGCGGGGAATCAACCGAACTAATTGCAGCATTTGAAAATGCATCATATTATACTGGATATAATCAGCTTAGTGATGCTGATAAGGCAATTGCAAAGGCTGCTATTGATAAACTGATAGAGCAAGGTGCTCTTTCTGAAGATGTAGCAAAAGATTACGGAAGTGTCTATTATAATTCAGCTGATGGTACTATAGCATTTAAAGACGACTTAAAAGCTTTATATAATGGCACCTCAGGGGGAACCAAAACAATTCTACCAGTCTATAATACAACTGGTGATAAATCTATTGATAACATTTCTGCAAAATATAATGCAGAACTTGCTGCATTACAAGCCGCAGAATTTACAGCTCTTCAAGCTTATGAAGCCGCAGAGACAGCTTATAACAGCTTAGAAAGACCAACTTACATTGGTAATAGTGAATTAACATTGTTAGTTGATTTAACAGACGATCAAAAAGCAGAATTAAAACAAGTTGTAAAAGATATGGAAGCTCAAGGAATAGATGCATCAATAAGTGACTGTTTTAATGCTGATGGCAACTATTTAGGGGGTGTCTACTCATTCCAGCTTAATGGTGTTACATACTATACAACATATGAAGATTTAAATAATTCATATCAAAGCGGAACAGGCAATAATCATATTGATGGACAAACAAAACTACCTTACTACAATGCTACCTATGTATCAACAAAAATAGAAGAAACTGAAAAAGCTTTATTAGAAACTGATGGTAATGGAAGATTTACATCTGTAAGATTCGAAAATGATACAATCAAGTATACTTTGAATATGGAAACAGTAACTGACGATAATGCATATAAAGATGCAATGAATGAGTATTACTATGAAAGTGCTCAATACGATAAAATGGTTCAAGATATCAATGCTAAGACTTCTTTAATACAACAAGAAGATCAACAGCTAGAATTAAGACTGAAACAACTTGATACAGAACAGAATGCACTTGCAACTGAAATAGATGCTGTATCTAAAGTAGTTAAAGATAATATTGAAAAATCATTCAAAACTTTCGGAGGATAGTATAAATAAAAAAATAGATTTTCTATTTATACTTTCTGAAAGAAAAAAGAAACCAAGAGGTAATTATGTCATACAAAAACGATGGATACTTAGTAATGGCGAACAGGTTTGGAGCAGCTTCAGCAGATGCAAAAGTTATGCTCTATGAAACCTACGATCGTTTAAGAGATTTGACAGTTGCAGGTTCCGGCAGCTCTGGAACAGGATTTGAAGCTGCAGGAGGCTTCCTATATCAACTTGCAAGTCTTTTTGCTCCATCAGCATTTATGACTACTCTTGGTGGTACGAGCGCTATGAATATTCCTGGCACATCATATTGGACACAATATACAGGTGGTACTGGAGGAACTACTGGGACTTATTCCTCTTTTGGTGTAAATAGTCTTGGAAATTATTCAGGATTTCCTAGTGGATATGCCGCAAATTACGGATACAGACAAAGTGGCTACACTACCGGTGGAGCATCTAGTATCGGAGATTTATTAACAGGCTTTGGCTCTTCTAATGGTTCAACTACCGGATATGCTTCTGGAATTGGTAGCATTGCAGATATAGCAAGCACAGCTGCATATGGCGTTGGAACTGCAAATGGGTACGGCATTGGAGCTGCTAACATCTTAATGCCCCTTGCCGGACTTGTTTCTGGATGGGGCGGAATTATGACAGCAGCAGCACCTTATCTTGGAGAATTTGGACTTCCTGCAGTTGTTATGGGTAACTTAATGCAAGGTACTACTTCTGCTGCTCTTTCTGCTTATCAAAGTGTTTCTAGTAATATCATTTCAAATGCAGACACAATACTCTCTCAAAAAGTTGCAAATATTGAGACTGTATGCAAAATGTTAGATACTCAAGGTGATATCGTAAGAAAAATGTTAAAAGATGATATCGAATCTGCAAGTAAAGATATTCAAGACTTATAATATATAAATCTATCTTATTTTAAAATAATTATAGGAAGAGAGATTAGTAAAATGCTGGGACGTACATTTTTTAGAAAAATGCTTGATAAAATACTAAATAATGTAATTATAAAAACGTTAGTAGCATTTGTAAATTTTTGTTACGAACAACGGTATTACAACAGAAAAGATCTAAAGTTTTCTGAAAAAATGCCGTTAACTAGTTTAGTAGAAAAAGAATATTATAAAAGTAAATTTGTATTTAATTCTATTACTAGTAAAAGGACCGGTTTTAAATAAATGTTAAATTTTGTAACGATGATAAGCAAAAATAAGCAATTATTCACTATTACATGTTTTATAATACATGTAGGCTTAGATCGTATAGGAGTAAAGGCTTATGCGTGAAGAACTACAAGATAATATGAAACGGTTAGTGAATTTTATGAATTTTGCAAGGTCGTTTTTTATACGCAAAAATCCATTTAAGGCACTCGCTGTTACATTAATATCAAGCCTTAAGGATATGCTTACCATAAGACAAAAGTTAAAAATGGCTAAGTATAGGGTGAACTATCACAAGCATCAGTTACACAAAATGGAAAGCTTGATTGCGGAAAGTAACGAACACACATTCCTGAAAGGCAAAAATTTAAACGAAACAAGATAGAAGGACAGTGTCATTATGGGATTAATTGCCTCAAGTTTCAGAATGATGTATTTAACAGCTTATAAGATTACGCTGGAAACAAAGATTCAGTGGATTGCTTCTGCTAAAATGGAATTAGTAGCATCATCTGATGAAATTATGGCTTTAGGCAATGACTTAGACCCTGAAAACCCTGCGGTTAAACAACTGGAAGCAAGAAGAGATAAGCTGATTATTCTTGAAAAGAAATTAGATTTGCAAATGCAAGAATATCAAAACAGATTAAAAATGGTAGATGCAGAATTACAATCTGCTCAAGGTGCTGTAGATTCTGCTATTAGAAGTTCATTTACATATAATTTCCAATAATTTAATTAATCTGTGATAATGTATTTTATTTTAATATCGTGATTTTCTGGATAAACAGTATCTACGATAAAATCTTTAGGGATACAGACGATTGTATTTCCTTTAAAATCCTTTAAAAAACGATCGTAGTAGCCTTTTCCATAACCTAAGCGAAAATTATTTTTATCACAACAAAGAGCTGGGACTATTACTAAATCTATAGTATTTTTATCTGCTGACATTGTTAAAGGCTCTTTTGTCTTAAATGAAGATAAAGTAAGCTCATCACCTACTTTATATGGACAACATAACATTTCATCTTTTATGATTTTAGGTAAATAAAAACTTTTTGTATCATCTTTTAGTATTTCAAGCAAATTCACTTCATACTTAAGCGGATAATATAACATTATATTTTTTGATTTTTGATAAACAGAAGAGTTAATCAAATTTTTAACAATTTGATTATTAGTATTCTCAAAAGAATAAGCTCTTCGCATTTGTTTAATGACATCTCGCAATGCATTTTTCATTATACAATGGCCCCGTGACTTGCATCTTGAACTATTCTTGAGTATTTAGCTAAATATCCTTTAGCTTTACTTTGGAAAGGTCTTAAATCTTTTCTTCGCTTAGCTAATTCATCATCACTTACTAATAAATCAAGGGTTCGTTTATTAATATCAATCTTTATTTTGTCTCCATTTTTAATTAAAGCAATGACTCCACCATTCGCAGCTTCAGGACAAATGTGACCAACACAAATTCCTCTTGTTCCACCTGAAAATCTGCCATCTGTAATTAAAGCTGCTTTTGTACCTAAACCTTTTCCAACCAAAAGCGAAGTCGGAGCTAACATTTCTCTCATGCCAGGACCTCCTTTTGGACCTTCATAGCGAATTACTATAACATCACCTTCTCTTATTAGGTCGTTTTCTAAAGCATTCATTGCTTCTTCTTCTGAATCAAAAGTTTTTGCAACTCCTTCAAATTCATAACAGCTTTCATCGACAGCAGAAATTTTTATAACAGAACCTTCCGGCGCAATATTTCCATAAAGGATTCCAAGACCCGGCTTTGTATTAAAAGGCTCTGAATAGGAATGTATAACATTTTTATCAACATATAAATCTTCTTTATAATTATTTCCTCTATATTCAGGAACACTTTTTATAAGTTCATTAATAACAGCCGGAATACCACCAGCATTATGGAATTGAGTCATTGTAATATTAGATGACGGCTCAAGCTTTACAAATTGATGAATTTTATAGGATAATTCTTCAAAATCTTTTAATGTAACATCTATTTGCGCTGCATTTGCAACTGCTAGAATGTGTAAAAAGGAGTTAGTAGAACCTCCCATACCTAAATCAGCAATAATTGCATTTCTTAGAGAATCTCTTGTAATTATATCTAAAGGTTTTATATCATTTTTTACCCAATCGACTATTTGCATACCACTTTCGAAAGCAATTCTTTTTTTTTGAGAAGAAACTGCTGATGCTGTTGCACAATATGGAAGACTCATTCCAATTACTTCTGTAAGACAAGCCATAGTATTTGCAGTATACAATCCTTGACAAGCGCCAGCAGAAGGACAAGATGCTTCTTCTAATTCAATCAGTCTTTTTTCAGTAATTTCTCCATTACGATACTTACCAATTGATTCAAACGCACCTTTTATCATTGTTAATTTTTCACACTGACTCTCTCCATCAAGCATCGGTCCAACTGTTACAATAATTGTAGGAATATTTATTCTCGCAGCTGCAATTAACATTGCAGGAGTAATTTTATCGCAATTTGAAAGAAGTACAAGACCATCCAATTGATGAGCATTAGCAACAGTTTCAACGCAATCTGCAATTAAATCTCTTGAAGGAAGTGAATATTGCATTCCTGAATGGCCCATAGCAATACCATCACATACAGCAGGCACTCCAAAAATAAAAGCTTGCCCACCTGCAGAATGAATACCTTTTTCTATATGTCTTTCTAAATCCCTCATTCCAATATGTCCAGGAACTAAATCAGAAAAAGAACTCGCAATCCCTATAAATGGAGAATTTATATTTTTCTTAGATACTCCTGTTGCCATTAAAAGACTTCTGTGAGGAGTTCTTGCTATACCTTTTTTTATATTATCACTTCTCATAAAATAAAAACCCTTTCGCTAAAATTCTATCACGAAAGGGAGCTATAGGTTAATATTTAAAATAGGAATTTTATATTCTGATTTTTGTTAGTTATCTATGCCATAGTTGCTGCAACATTTTGAGCTGCAAACATTACATTTTGAGGAACATCTTCATTCTTTTGAGCTTTTTCTGCGACTAATGAAAGTAATTGAGCTTTTCCTTCTGTTGTTTGTGCTAATTTTTTAGCTTCGACTTTGTTAGCTACATCATCACCTACTAAAGCTTTCGTAGCCTTACCTGTAAGCCACATACCAATTGAGCCTCCGATTAGACCTGCAACACCACCAATTACAGTACCTACTCCAGGTCCAAATGCTGTACCGATTGTAGCTCCTAATTTTGTTGCCGCCCAAATACCAGCTGCTTCACCAGCTGCCCATCCAACTGTATTTGCTACAGCTTTAACAGTAGTTTGTCCTAACTGTTTCATTCCTAATTTTTCACCATTTGGATTTTCCTTGTCATGTTGGAATGCAGTTTTGATTTTGCCAATGTTTGTTAAAATTTCAACACCTGCAAATAAAATTGCCATTTTTCCGCCTAAACTATGTTTGAAACGATTTAGATATGACATTTTATTACTTTTTATAAGAGCTTCTGCACCTTCTTTGATACCAGCATTATCAGCTAATTTTTCTGCAACAGTTGTAACCTTTTGACCTCTAATCTTGTTCCAAAGAGATGGAATATGACCGTTTGAAATATAAGCATTCTCTAATTTTTTACTAGCTTCTGCTATTTTTTGAATATCTTTTGAATCTAAAGCTTCTTGCATTATTTTCTTTAATTCTTTATACTCAGCATCTGTATAACGTTTTCTGAATAAACCTAATTTTGAATTAGCTCTTGAAGCTGCTTTATGCATTCTAAAATAAGCATCTTGCATTACTGTTGGATTTTCTTTCCACAATTTATTCAAATCAGAACCGTCTACTTTTACTGATTTAAACATTTCTTTTACATCTTTTAAGCCTTTAAAAGAATTAATAGGGTGAGCAATGTATCTTGGATTCATCATCAAAGCTCCTGATACACCACCCATAATTACAGCACTAGCTAAAGATTCTGAAGGTTCTAAGTTACCTGCATAATAATTAACAAGTGTTTCCATATCAGAGCCAGCAGTAGTTGTAGCTCCTTGAGTTCCTGCTTGAGAATTAGTTTGTCCAACTCCTTGACCAATGTTTACCCCTTGATTTACCCCTTGATTTACCCCTTGATTTGTCCCCCAAGGAGTCTGACCTATTCCTGAATAGCCATAAGGATTATAATAAGATGACAAATTTCCAGCTTTATAGCCATTTATATAGCTTGGGCAATTCATATTGCCTGAAACTCCGCCATAAAGAGCAAATTCCATATTCGCAAGTGAACTTATTGGAAGTGTCATAACCTTACATTACCTATTTCAAACTTAACCTTATATATATAAAGTTTTATTAGCGTACAAAATTGACCTTTTGTAAACAAATGTAACAACTTTGATATGACAAAATTAGAAAATTTGCTACAATAATCCTATGGCAGATTTAGTAGAAAAATTAAAAGAAATAGGGTTCAACACATACGAGGCAAAGGTATATATTGCCCTTTTAAAAAAATATCCTGCTACAGGATATGAAGTTGCAAAATTAGCAAATATTCCTCAATCCAGAACGTATGATACTTTAAAAGCCTTAGAAGAAAAAAATATTGTGGTATCTACTAATACAAAACCTGTTTCATATACTCCAATCAAGCCTAAGCAACTCACAACAAGATTTCAGAAAAAAATTAATTCAACAATTAATTTTTTAGACAAATATCTTCCTGATGTAAAAGATGATTATAATGAGCCTATTTTAACGATTACTGGCAAGCAAAACATTCAAGAAAAAATTATTGAAGTTATTCAAAATGCGAAACGTGAAATTTATATGGAAGTATGGTCACAAGACTTCAAAGTTTTTGAGAAAGAACTTTTAAATGCTTATAATCGTAACGTCGAAATAAGAATAGTAGGATATGATAATTTAAACTCAAGATTCGGACAAATTTTTGAACACGCATTTGCAAGAGATATTGAACTATCCCTTGGTGGCAGAATGATAATAATTGCAGCTGATGATTCAGAGGGTATTGTAGGTAAAATCTCTTCCTTAAAAAATGATATTGCCGATACAAATATTATTTGGACAAAAAACCAAGGAATAGTTTTTATAATCAAAGAATTCATAGTACATGATATGTACTTAATTGATGTCGAAGAGAATTTAGTAGAGCAGATGAAATACATTTACGGAAAAGGCTTCAAACGCCTAAAAGATAAAGTTCTCGGTGCTAATGCCACTTATATTATTCATTAAAATAACTTTGACAGAATTTTTAAAAACTCACAAGGTAAACTTTTCATTTCATCCAGTGGATTTTTTACAGGTAAAGAATCTTTTGATGATAGACAATTGCAAATAATTTTAGTAAAAGTTTCAGCAAAAACCTCGTGATACTGATTTTGGGGAGATAAAGAATATAACCCTAGATTGTTTTTGATAATTTCATTTTCTTCTCTACTGAATACTTTTTGTTGTAGAATATTCATAATTTTCAAGCCAAAATTATGTTCTTTTGAGTATTTTTCTCGTGTATATGGGCATTGACCTTCATAACCATATTTTTTATATATGTAATCAAGATAAACGCCATGCATTATTTCATGAATAAAAGGTGAAAGATAATGAGAAGAACTGCGTTCATTCCTTGAAAAACTTTCATCTAATTTATTGTTCAACTCCTCAATAGAGTATTCATCATCATAAAATATAGAACCAGTTTCATAGGGTAATTCATTTTTCAAGACCGTTCTTGTTTCAGGAATACAAAATCCATAACCTTTAAATGGGAAATTCAGACTTTGTCTATTATAAACTCTTATATTGGGTGCATTCAAATCAAAAATTTTTACATTGATTTTTGTCTTTAAAATATCAAATATTTCCAATATTTTTTGCAAACAAAAAGCTACAGTCTTATTCATTTGAAAGTCTGCATTAACATTCTTTCTTTGCAATAAAGCTTCAACATGATTTATATTTATTTGATTATAGCTTTGAGCCAAAGCTCGATTTAAACCAGAAGAAAACGTTATACAATTGTCGCTAATATTTAAATTCATAATTAATGTTTATGGAAAAGGTTTATTCCCTTTACCAAATACTTTACACAAACTATATATTATATCTATTGTAAGTATACCATTTACAATATAATTTAAAATCTTATCCCTTTGATATTTTTTCTTTGGAATTTTTACATAATAACCATCATCTATCACTTCTGTATTTGAAGAAAATGATATAGTTTTGTTTTCTTGCACCTTGGGAACTATATTATTTCTATACGTTATTTTTGCAACCTGCATAAAATTTAGTCCTTTTTTAAATAAGCTTAATATAATTGTTATAATAATGTACTAAAGCAGAATTATTTACGTTGCATAGAAAATTTTCTAATCTTTGTTTTGCTTGTTCAATTATATTCCTATTCTTTTTAATATATGTAGCATACTCTTGTTTATCTAATGAAGATAACAGCGCGAGATTATTATATAATTTTTCATTAAATATATTTTCACGACTTCTGTTAGAACCATCAAATATTCTTGTGCTTGGTCCATATAAACCACCATAAGAACTATCTATATAGCTAGCTAATGGATAAGAGTACCCTGCATAATGCCTACTAGAATTATATTTTCTTGAATAAAAACAAGAGTCTATTATTTCCTCTTTTAAATTTTTATATTTGGAATCACTTAATAAGCAGAATTGATTATAAAACTCTTTAGTAATTTCATGTCCATTATCAAATATACTCTTTATAAAATCTTTTTTTGCCACAATTGCATATGAATTATTATCATCAACGCAGTGCAGTCTTTCAAGAGCTTCACCTCTAAGGTCAGCTACAGAAGGAGTTGTATACATACTATTATTAAATAATTCTACAAAGCTACTTCTTAGGTCTTTTTTTGTATAAAAGCTATCAGGAGTTTTGGCTATTGCAGTATAGATAGCTTGTATAGTTTCATCGTTGCAGTATGCTAAATCTCGTAGATTTTCGCTTAAAGATCTGATATATTGATTTTTTTGGTTATTTCTTATCATAGAAACACCTTCTCTTGCAACTAATAAAATCAGAGAGACAGGAATTCCTTTAAAATTCATACCTGTATTTACATTATTTTTGCTAGTATTATTTTGTCTATTGTTTGAAATATAAGCTGACTTTGAATAAATCGGAGTTATACGCATGTACATATCCTTACATAAATAATTGGGATTCTAAAACAATCCTATATAAAATAAAAACAATATACAAGTTGTATTACTTATTTTTTACAAATATTTACAATAAAATATACAAATTAATAAGATATTGACTTTTTACAAATATTTAGTATATACTCAGACAAGTTGAGAAGAAAGGAGTTAATATGGTGTCTATTAGTAAAATTAGTCCAATTTTAACAACGCAAAGTCCAAATAAAGTAAAAACTATTGCAAAAACTGCCTTGCCAGTTGCAAGTACTCTGGGGGTATTAGCAGGTTCGTCAATGGGACCGATTATACCGCCTGATAATATAGGTTCTCACATTCCCGGAACAAGTATTGATGATTCCATAGGAGAAGTTCTTGGACATACTGGGGATCAGCTAATTGACCTTGGAGCAAATGCCGCTGACGCAATAGGTCATGGGATAGGAAATGTGGCAGACGGTATTGTAGACTTGTTAGGTAATATATTAGACTCACTTGGCTAGGAATTAATTCTAGCTATTATTTATTTTTCTGCGGATGTGTATGTATAATTAGGTTCTTCCACATCCGCATCTGTCTTAAAGACCAAATAGAAACTATCGCCAATTTTAATATCTAATTGTTCACCTTCACTTATAAGTGACAATGGAGATTCTTCATATGCATTAGTAACACCCGATTTAAATCTGTTGTCCTTCTCATTTTTTACAACGCCTTCTACAAAAGAATAACAAATTGAAAGCCCTTTAACAAAATAATCTCCTACTGTTAAAGCTGTTTTCTTTATAACTGTTGAAGGTGGAATCTTTTTTATTTCTTCTTTTGACAAAACAAATTTTGAATACTTACCATACATTTCTTCTTCAATCATGCAAGTAGTATTACCTGTTGTATAAGAAATAGGTTTTACAAAAAAAGATGCGTTTCTTTTTCCACGTTTAGGATCCACTACTGCAAGAACTTCACAATGTAATATTGAATTCACACCTAAATCATAGCTGCCTAAAGTTGCTTCTTCAATCACTCTCACATTCAACTCTTTAGATGGAGAATCTGTCTTAAACTCATTCATAGAAACAACTTTCAAATGAGTTGCAGCATTACAAGTCGAAATTTGGAGCAAAAAAGCAAAGACTAATACTAAGATTTTATTTTTCATTTAATCCTCTTACTAAATTAAATTAAGCTTTTGTAAATATTCAATAACTTTTTTTATAGCAGCTTTCGTTTTTTCTATAAACTCTGCAGCTAATTCACTATCAAATTTAGCCTGCATTACATTCAAAATATCTGCTTGCATATATTCATATAAAAGAGAAGATTTTACAATTAATGAAACCAAAGCTGGAGAAAAAATTCCTTTTGAGACTTGGTTAATTACATTATTAATCAAAAATATCTCATTTTGGCTCCAAGCATTTGTTTCAAAGTTTATAACACCAGCCTCTCCTAAAATAATCGGAGTTGACAATGAAGATATTGTATTTAGTGCTATTTCATCAAATGAAACATTTTTCATTCCCTCTATATATGCTCCAAAAGAAGTTAAATTATATATTTCTGGGATATTATATTCTTTTATTAAAACTTCAAAATGCTTTATAAAAGTTGCATAATCTTCTCTTGTATCAACTAGAGAACCATTTACAGATTTAACTTTTACAATATTTTTATTAACAGTACCTATTGCAATTTGACTTGTTGAGACTTTATTTATCTCTTCTCCATTTGAATATAAAACATTTTCTTTAAATGCTAAATCCAGCCCCGCAAACATTATTCTGCTAAATCCTAGCTTCGCAGCTATTACAAAACACATCGTTGTTGCAGAACCACCAAGCTCATATGTTTTTATAAACGGGTTATAATTTGCAAGACTTTTTACTACAAAATCATTTTCAGAAAATGTAAAAAAGTTCCTCTTGAAACTTTTTCTTAAAATCACATAATCAGAACGCAAATCTGAAATACAATTGATATTTGAACAATAATCTTCTAGACCTGCAATAGTATTTTCAATACCATAAGCATCCAAACAAACCAAAAAATCAGGAGTTATACCATTCTCTGCCAATGTTTTTAAAACTTTATTTACCGCAAATACCACAAACTTTTCTCTATTTGCTTTTATTTTTTCAATATTCTCATTTAGAGAAGGTCCCGCAGCAACAATTAAAGCTGTTTGTCCTGCAAACTTACCTTCTAAATCTGATAGATTTAAAACTCTAACTTTCTTTGATTTTGCAACATTAATAAGAGAGTTTACAAGCCATCTACGAGAGAATTTAGTTATGGTATTCACATCAACCATCTTGGTCTTACAAGTCTCATAAACTTTTTGAGTTAAAGTTAACAACTCTTGACTCTTCACTAGAGCATAATTTTTTAAATAAACAATTTCTACTTTATCTTTAGAAATGTATATCGAACTCAATTTTTTTAATAATTCATCCAAATCATTCGTAATATAAACTCTACCACTAGCCAAATGTTCTGAAATATCTATATTATTAAGAACAAAATGTAACAATTCTATATCAGGCTCATATACAATAATTTTGGCAGAATACTTATTATATACAGCATCAAGCAAATAGCCTAGTCCAATTCCAAATGTAATTATTATATCATTTACATCCATTGGATTTTTTATTACTGTATCAAGCATTTCATTGACAGCCTTTTTAGGATCATTTATATCATCTAAAGGAATGTCATTTTTCATCAATAAATAATCATCACTTGGTGTCATACAATATGACATATTTTTACTGGATTGCGCCAGCGTAATTTTTTTCAGCCTCTGTTTTAGGCTTTCATTCCCAATAAACTCTAAATTCCTGTCAAACATATAAAAAAACCTTTTCTATACATTAAAATATCATATATTTTAAGAATTGTAAAGCTTTGTAAAGGTTCTAAAATTAGCTTTTTGAGTATCTTTCATCAACCTTCGCCTCAAATTGGCGAAAAACATCATTACCTACTAATTGCTCAAGCCTTGAACGCTTCTCAAAAAAGCTTCCTCTTGCTTTCACTTGCTCATCAAGAGCTTCCCTATAAAAAGTATCTGTTATTAAAATAACTTCCTTTGAAAGTTTTTGAGCATTTAAATAGTTTTGATGTCTTTGTTGAACCATTTCTGTAGCCATATCATACATCTGCCTTGCTGTCATATAGTCATAGTACATATCAACGACTTTTTGCTGCAATTCATCAACTTTTCTTACCAAAATTATCATATCAGCATCAGTGACTTGAGTATATTTATAATTTAACGCTTTTGTATCCTGAGACATAATCCCAAGAGTATTTCCACCAATTAAAGCAGCACTTGCAAGTACTGGATTTCCCATCCCTGCACCTAAAAAAGTAGACATTCCTGCGATTGTTGTTAATACTTTTTTTACAGCACTACTATCCGGCTTATCTTTATCCGGATTTGAGAGTTTATAAATTGCAAATTTTATTGTATCACTCTTTGTAGCTGCACCTTGCCATAATAATGACAAGTCTTCCAACATCTCATTATAATCCACATCAATAGATTTGGACACCTCTAAAGACATTTTTTTGATACTCAAATCAGCATAAGTAAGTCCTTCGCTATAAAATTTATCCTCTTTTACGATAGCAGGCTTTACGTCTATTTTCCCCTCAACATCGACTTTATTTTCAGGGACATCTGTAGTTCCTAAACGATAAAATTTTTCTTTAGGAGAGGTCACGTCATCTAAAGAGACCTCTGCAAAAACTTGAGGCGGCATAAAAAATGAACATAAAAGTATTATTGAAAGGAGCTTATTTCTTTTCATTTTTATCTCCTTTCTTTGATTTATTTTTTTCTTTCTCCTCAACATTTACACCATCTTTATACAAAACAGAATTAAAATCATATTGATATAACTCTAATGAATCTACTATTTTTTTCCCTGCAAGTCGTTGTAGTTGGATATGATATTTTTTTGAAGCTTGTTCTAAATTAAACTCTTGAATTCGCATTGAATCATACAAAGAAGATGATATTGCAATTTCCAAAACATTACCGCTATCCAATGCTTTAGAATAATTTCTACTGTATAAAAGCATCTTAGATCTTGTATCTTTTAGCTGACTAAGAGAATTTTTGTAATTATAATAAGAGCTTATTAATGTATCCTGCAAATCCTCAACCATGCCAGCTAGCTCAATTAATTCAGTATCAGTAAGCGGAGTCTCTTGAGGCATAGTCTTTTTATTTAAAAGACCTTGCGCTAATCTACCAGCTGAAAAAGCCGAAGTCTGTATTCCATAATTTGCCCCCATTAAAGTCGGTACAAAAGAAGCACCTGTCACAATAGCCGATAGAGTTTTGGCCATCAAAGAAGAATGAATTCGTCTTTGAGATTCAGGAGTTGCAAGTTTTTTTAATGCAAATTCTATCACTTGATTATTCTCAACAGTACCCTGCCATAATTTTTCTAAATCCTTAATGTCATGATCCTTTTGTACCTCTATCAAATGAGCTAACGTCTCAGAATCATTTACGAGCAAAGAACCTTTTAATTGTTTATTTGTATTTTCAAGAATAATTTGTGGCTTTTCTACAGAATTTTTATCCAATGTAACAACATCTGATGCAATAACAGACGTCATATTTGCTAAAATTAAAACTACTCCCAAAAACTTCTTCATAATATACTTATACTCTAAGGGGGTAAATGAAGTCAACAAGATTAAATTTCAACCTGCTCCACCTTATTGAAAAAGGGGTAAATGAAGTCAACAAGATTAGCTTTTTATAAAGCCAATAAAATTTGATTTAATTAAAATTTTCTTATTTCAAATATTTTGTAAGAATTAATTTTTTCAGAGCTTTTGCATTAACAGCATTTGGTTCTAATTCTAAAATTTTATCTAAATTTTGAACAGCTTCTTTATACTGCCCTAATTTTTTTTGCACTGCTGCAATAGAATAGTAAGCATCTATAAACTTATTATCTATAGCTACTGCTGATACAAAATCATCCAAAGCCTTTTTAGGATTAGTATCAAAAATCAATTGTCCGCGATTAAAATAAGCATCTGCCATTTTCTTATTTAAATCTATAGCTTTTGTATAATTCTCATAAGCTCTTTCTATTTGATTTAAGCTATGATAAGCTATGCCTTTATAAAAATATGCTAAATCCAAGTTTTGATTAAATTTTAAAGCTTCATCAAAATTATCAATTGCTTCTTTAAAACTTCCTGAATTAACATCAGCTATACCAAGACTCAAATAATATTTTTCACTAAAGTCTTTATCGTCCTCTAAACAGACCTCTAATAGTAACTTTGCTTTATTATCAATAGCCATCTTAAATTTTGGATTAAGAATTATCGCTTTATTATAATCAGCTAAAGCTCCTTTAAAATCTTGTTGTTTGTATTTTGTATAGCCTCTATTATTATATGCTAAAGCACATTTTGAATCTATTTCTATAGCTTTATCATAATCTTTTATAGAACTTTCAAAGTCTTGTAATTCATTATTAACTAATCCCCGATTAATATAAGCATCTAAAAATTGCGGATTTTTTTCGATAGCCTTAGTATAAAGCTCTTTTTTCTTCTCAAGATTTTCTGAAATTAGAGCTGAATAAAAATAATATTCATCCATGCAACCTAATCTTTTCAAATCATTTTCAATAATCTTTCTTACAGAATCATAATCATTTGCATTTAAAGAATTACATATTTTATTTATCGCTTTATTTTTTTCTTTCATAGAGCTATTTTATCATAAACTAAACAGGACGGCATTAGCCGTCCTGATGAATAGTTCTTTTTATTTACCTAGCCTGATTATTTTACAAAAAAGCTTGCATTAACATTTGCATTAATTTTTACAACTCCAGCACTAATAGCAGTAGAAGGAACTCCTGCAGCTTCATCAGCTACTGAGGCTAACATATTTTTAGCCATATACATTCTTGGATTATTATAGTTATTTGCACTACAGTTTACATCCAAACTTCTTATACCATCTACGCTTGTTGCTAAATTTTTAGCTAAAATATCTGCTCTTGCTTTTGCTTTTTGTGTTGCAATACCTAATAGTTGGTTACATTCATCATCATATTTTGATACTGAGAATGATAAGCTATCTACATTAGTAGCACCTAAAGATATTGCTTTATCAATAATTTGACCGATTTTATCTATTGATTTTGTATGAATAAATACTCTATTTGAGACTTCATATTTATCAAAATTTTTCTTACTACCAGAATAAGAATAAATTGGAGCTGCATTATAATCAGAAGTCTTAATATAATCTCCATTTTTTGCATCAAGCATTGTACCTAATTCTGAATATAATTTATCAGAAATCTCTTTATTTGCTTGAGTAGCCTTTTGCATAGATTTAGAATCTGATGTAACTACCGCAAAAGATACTTCTACTACATCCGGTGCAATTTCTGTATTTGCTGTAGTATTTACAGAAATATATCCTCTTTGAGAATTACCTTGCACTACTGCATAGCTTGTCAAAGATAAGCTACTAGCAAATAAACCTAACACAGCTACTGACACTAATAATTTTTTCATACTTTCCCTCCTTTTTAAGAAAAATTTTTCTAGCATTATATCATATAAACGATTTTTATTTCTAATTGTTCATTTATAATAAATTTTATGAAAGCTTTGGTTTGGGAAAATAACAAAATAGAATTAAAACAAAGAGATTACCCTAGGATTATTCATCCAAGAGATGCAATAGTTAAAGTAAAATTATCTTCTATTTGTACTAGTGATTTACATATTATTAAAGGCTTTGTACCTAAAGCAAACCAAGGAATTGTACTAGGTCATGAATTTGTAGGTGAAATAGTTGAGTTAGGCTCTGCTATTAAAAACTTACAAATCGGAGATAGAGTGAGCGCAAATTGCGAAACTTTTTGTGGAGAATGCTATTTTTGTAAAAAAGGTTTTATAAATAATTGCGAAAATGGCGGCTGGGAGCTGGGCTGTACTATTGATGGCTGTCAAGCGGAATTTGTAAGAGTTCCTTATGCTGATATGGGACTAACAAAAATCCCTGAAAACTTAAGCTATGAAAATGCTCTTTTTGTAGGTGATATTTTAGCTAGCGGATATTTCGGAATAGAGCTGTGTAATCTAAAAAAAGAAAATACAATAGCTATAATAGGAGCAGGACCTGTAGGACTATGTTCCATGGCTTGTGCTAAAAATTTTAATCCTTCTAAAATTATTGCAATAGATATTAATGATGCAAGACTCAAAAAAGCTAAAGATTTAAATTTAGCTGATTATACATTTAACCCAAATGAATGCGATATTGAAAAAGAAATAAAAAACTTAACCCAAAATCGTGGTGCGGATTGTGTTGTAGAAGCTGCAGGGAGTGAAAATAGTTTCCAAATGGCTTGGAAAATTGCTCGAGCTAATGCAAATGTTGCAATAGTAGCAATGTATGAAGAAAATCAAACTCTTCCGCTTCCTAAAATGTATGGTAAAAATCTTGTATTTAAAACAGGCGGAGTCGATGGGATACATTCAAAAGAATTACTGGATATGATTTCTAAAGGTAGTATTAATACAGATTTTCTGATTACTCAAAAATACCCGCTTGATAATATACTAGAAGCTTATGAGTTTTTTGAAAATAATAAAAACGACTGTCTAAAAGTTGCGATTACGCATTAAAATTGTGGGACGGAAGTGAAGCGTAAGGCGTGAAGAGTGAGGAGTTCATTGAAAAGGTAATAAGTTAAGATGTTGAGAAGGAGTTAATAATAAAAATCTATTCACTAGTCACCATTCACTATTCACTAGCAAGCAAGTAGGTCGGATTTACAAATCCGCTAACAAAATTATTTTTCAGCATAGTAATGCTAACCTACGAATTGTCCTTCCCCAATTGGGGAAGGTTCGGATGGGGAATTTATTAAGTCAAAAAGCTATCTTCTTTTTAAATCTAATTCAGACCTCACCCTACCCCTCTCCTAAAAGGAGAGGGAACCGAGGATTAATTGTCTATTTTTAAGGGGACACTTTAATTACTATTTTTTAGCTCCTTCTCCTATTGAGGAGAAGGCTGGGATGAGGTGTTGAGATTAGATGAGAAGTTTATAAGTTTAGGAGTTGAGAAGGGATTAATAATAAAATTCTATTCACTAGTCACGAGTCACTAATCACTAGTTGATAAGTTAAGAAGTTGAGGAGTTTAGAAGGGGGTAATAATAAAAATCTATTCACTATTCACTAGTTTACACCAGTTATACCGTCTGAGCTTTTTTTATAATTCTCTTTTAAATATTCTTGTCGTTGTTTTATTTTTAAAAGAGTCTCCATATCCATTTGTTCAATTTTTCTTTCATATTCTAATTTTTTTATAGAATTTTCAAATTTTTCATTCTCTTTAGCTTCTTTTTTCTTTTCTTTTTCTAGCTCTTTAGCTCGTCTTGCTTCAAATTCCACTTCTGACATCGGCATAACATCAGCTTCTTGTTC
This sequence comes from Candidatus Gastranaerophilales bacterium, assembly GCA_944325535.1. Classification (GTDB taxonomy): domain Bacteria; phylum Cyanobacteriota; class Vampirovibrionia; order Gastranaerophilales; family Gastranaerophilaceae; genus CAG-196. The sequence goes on along the minus strand of CALVAL010000014.1, from coordinate 7,386 downwards.
CAAGCGATATCCTACAACTGAAATTGGAATACTAGAGCCGCTTAAAGATTCAAGCTTGGAATTCTCACCGTTAACATCTATACTCCAAGTACCTAAAAATTTTGGAACATCACCAGTATAAGCATAAGCACATAAAATAACCCTATTTTCATTATTTGCATCAAATCCCATTGGATAAATATCCCAACGCTTTTCATCAAAATCAACTCCACCTGATAATGCCCAATAATTAACGATAGCATCACGGATTTGAGGAAGCTTTTTTGCTTCTTTTTTTTGAAAATCATATATCCATAAATCTGTTTTCCAAATCCCATCATGACGATGGCCAATTTTCTCTTTTACAATAAGTTTTGTATTATCGGATGAAAAATCTATTGGAGTTAGCGTTCTAAAAATAAACTTTGTATCAATATCCTTTGATGTTGAAATTAAAGGTTTTGGATCTTTATTTAAGATATTTGCTTTTTTCACTTTTTCTATATCAGATAGTGAAGAATCTAAATTTATCAAAAACAAATCACAACTTGTACAATCTGATTGGGCATAATAATAAACTGCAGGATAAACTAATTTTGTAAAATCTCCTGATACTATTCCTTGTGCATTAATTTGTCTATCAAAATTCAATTTTCTAGGTAATGTAAGCTCTGGACTCCCAATAGGATCATTGTATTTTACAAGCTTAAACTTTTTTTGGGGTATATATACCATATTTTCATCTTTAGGCATTTCTGCCTCGGATAAAATTTTAGCATTAATTTCTTTTCTTGTTTTTGCTCTAGATTTAGCTTCATATTCAGCGACAGTCATATAACCTGATTCAGGCAGTTTGCTTTTTTCATATTTTTCTGTCTCACCAATTTTATCGACTTCATTTCTATAAATACATTCTGCTACAGCTCGATCTTGTCGCTTCATAAACGGATACTTAAGCTGAGCAAAATGAAGTTTCATCGACATAAACATGCCGGCTAAAGCCTCAAACATTAAACTAACCCCTCTTTCATCGCTGTAACTGTTGCTTGAGTACGTGATGAGACACATAATTTTTGTAAAATACTATGAACGTGAGCTTTTACAGTAGCCCTTGTAATTACAAGCTTATCAGCGATTTCAGGATTCGATAGACCCTCTACCATAGCCTCTAGTACGTCCAGTTCTCTTTCTGTAAGTCCATATGAATTATTACTACTTTTTTGGATAGGTGCTGATGCATTTATTTTAACCACAGGTCTTTGAATATTTGAGAAAACCATTTTTGCAATAGCTGGGTCAATCCAGCCGATGCCCTCACTCACGGCCTTGATAGCAGATATAGTCTGTTCAGGAGTAGCACCTTTCATAACATATCCGTCAGCACCTGCTTGAAAAGCTGCAAAAACATCATTTTCACTATCTCTTGAGGTAAACATTAAAACTTTTATTTCCGGATTAAAGTCCTTAATTCTTTGAGTAGCTTCAATTCCATCTATATTAGGTAATCCAATGTCCATTAAAATAACATCAGGAGACAATTCTCTCGCCTTTTTAATACCTTCAATTCCATCTGCAGCCTCAGCTAAAAGGGTTATGTCATCTGCTTTTGAAAGTAACATCGAAAGCCCCATTCTATATAATTCATGGTCTTCTACTAATAAAACATTTATCATACCAAAGCACCTTTTTTATCAACTACTGTATCAGTGAGTATAAAAGAAAACTCACTACCTTTATTTAATTTGCTCTCAAGCCATATCTTACCACCATGTGATTCAATAATTTGTCTTGAAAGGTATAGACCTAGACCAGTCCCTGTTGAACGTTTTTTACTTGTTCCTTGTGAAAATCTTTGGAACATATTTGGAATATCCTCAGCAGGAATACCACTACCATTATCAGATACAGAAAAAATTAAATCGTTATCTTCGTTTTTTATTGTAACTATGACTTTCCCATTTTCTCCTGTATAATTAATTGCATTGCCACAAAGATTGCAAATAACTCGTCTTATTTCACTTCTATCTGCATTAATTTCTAAGTCTTTATTCTCGCAATCTATTATAAATTCTATATTCTTAGACTTAGCTAAAGATAGCAATTCTCTATATACCTGTTCTACTAAAGAATAAATATTAAAGTTTGTTTTTGTAAGCACAAGCTTTTCTGCATCATATTTATAGACCTCAAGTAGTGCATTTACTAGACCTAATAAATCCTGATTACTTTTTTGCATTGTAGCAAGTAAAAGTTTTTGTTTTTCATCTAATTCACCTAAAGCGCCATCCAAAAAGAATGTCAAAGTCTGAATTGCAGCCAGAAGAGGAGTTCTTAAATCATGAGTAAGAGTTGCTATAAAATCATCACGCAACTTATCGGATTTTTTCTGTTCGGTAACATCCCTAATTACGCCTACAAATCTTTTATACTCGTCATCAGGATTAATTCTTGCAAAACTAACCTCTACTGGGACTTCAATATTCGTTAGTGAATTTTTGACATAAAAATCTCGTAATAAAAGCTCAGATTCCTCAAGTTTATGTAATTCTTTTGATATAAAAGTTTTTTTAGAAAATAAATAATCATCAATAGAAGTATTTAAAAGCTTTGATGAAATTAAGCCTATTAAAGACTCTGCAGAAGGATTTGCTTGCTCTATAATCCCATCCTCATTTAGAATAACAATCCCATCAGCACAATAGTTAACAATACCAGACAATTTTGCATTTGATTGTCTTAAATCTGCAGTTCTTTCTTCTACGATTTGTTCCAAATTATGAGAGTATTTTTCAAGCTCTTTTTTAGCTATTTCTAATTCTGATATTTTTTTTCTTAATTCGCTTAATAAATAGCTTCTTTCAATACCGTTTTTAATATTTATAATTAAATCATCATTATTCCAAGGCTTTTCTATATATCGATATAGTCCAATTTCATTAATAGCTTTAATCGCATTTTCTTTATCAGCATAGCCTGTAAGTAGAATTTTACTAACTTCAGGATATAATTTGTTAACCTCAGATAAAAATTCAAGCCCATTCATATCTGGCATTAAAAAATCTGAGATAACAACATCAGGAATATTTGTTTGTAGAAAAACTAAAGCTTCTTTTGGGTCATTAAAAAAATGAGAATCTTGAAAACCCTCTACTTTTAACAATGTTTTAAAAGCAGAAGTAACTATTTTTTCATCATCGACTACTACAATTTTCCCCTTCATCATATATTCATATTAACCCAAATAATAGAATTAGACAAATTATTAACATTTATAAATAATATGATATAATAAAACTATACAGATTTTTAATAGGAGCTTTTTGATGAAATTACATAGAGCATTTACTTTAGCTGAGGTGTTGATTGCAGTTGCAATCGTTGGTGTAGTTGCAGCTCTTACAGTTCCTTCTATGGCTACAAAAATTGATTCTGAAACTAATATGGCTAAATTGAGTAAGAGTGTAACATTGATTCAAAATGGCATGGGAGAAATTTTCCAACAAGTACAAAATCACAGCGAAGAAGGAATGGCAGCAAGTAGACTAACATCAATTCAAGTAAAGGATTTATTTGAAACGGCCCCTGATGGAGCTTCTTCAGATGATTATATCGCTGATGGGCAAAAGTTATTTGCTTTAACTGGTGGAATAACAGGGCTACAAACTACAAATAATTATAACATTGGCGATATTAAAAACTACGATGGAACAAATGTTAACAATAATCTTTTAACAAACTGTTCAACTTATCAATTTAACAAAAGTACTTCTGTAGTAATATTGCAAGACATCTCTGCAAATGATGAAAATGAAGACAAAGTAATAGCTAAAGTTTTCATAGATGCAAATGGGCCAGATGCTCCTAATAAAATAGGTTCAGATGTATTTTTGTTTGGACTTTCTAACAATGGGACCCTAATTCCAGCAGGTTCTGAGAAATACAATGACAACACTTTCGATGATAGCGTAAATTCATACACAACAGATTGCCAAAATAACATAACAACAGGGCTTTCTTGTGCTGCAAGAGTTATGGCTGATGGATGGAAAATTAAATATTAGAAAGGGAGAAATAAAATGGCAGAAGCAAAATTATTAGCAAGCATACAAAGATCAGATACTGAACAATTACAAATTTCTATATCAGAATATAGAGGTAAAAGCTATTTTAATTTAAGAATTTTTTATACAACAGACGATGGTGCTACTTGGCTTCCGACCAAAAAAGGTGTAACATTTGCACCTGACCAATTAGATATTTTATCAGAAGCCATTGAAGAAGCAAAAAAAGAATTTATGAGTGAAGAATAATTTTGAAATGAAAAATTCAGTACAAGAAGAATTCATTGCTACAGTATCACATGAAATGAGAACCCCTCTTACCAGTATAAGAGGGTTTTCTCAGACTCTTTTATCTTCTTGGGATAAGATTAGCGATGATGATAAAAAAAAGTTTATCAAAATTATTGAAGATCAATCTCAACGTTTAATACACTTAGTAGAAAATATATTGAGTGTTTCTAAACTAAAGGCAGAAAATCAAGTTCTAAAAGAAGTTGACATCAACAATTCTATAAAAAAAATAATACCTTTATTTACGCAACAATATAAAAATTATAATTTCAAAACCGAACTTTATCTATCACTACCTCCTGCAAGATTAGATGAAGATAAATTTCAACAAATTATGACTAACTTAATTGATAATGCGGCAAAGTATTCTCCTTCAGGCTCTACAGTTAAAATTTCAACAAAAATTCAGCAAAATAAAATTTTAATATCTGTGCAAGACGAAGGAGTTGGAATAAAAAAAGAAGATTTCGAAAAAGTATTTAAAAAATTTAGTCGCTTAGAAAATCATTTAACAAGTAAAACTCAAGGAAACGGACTTGGGCTATACATTACAAAAGAACTAACAGAAAAAATGGGAGGAACGATATACTTTGAAAGTGAAGAAGGGAAAGGCACTACTTTTTTTGTAAGTTTTCCTTTTTATAATGCGGAGGTTGCAGTAAAATGCTCTCAACAATCTTAATTATTGACAAAAGAAAAGAATTATCTATAAAATACAAAAAAACTCTAGAAAATGAACACACTCAAGTTACAATTTCAAGAAGCATCCAAAATGGTATCAAACAAATTCAAGCAATAATTCCGGATATTATTATTATTTCTGATAGCATAGATGAGAAATTAAGTTTTTTTTGCGAAAAAATAAGAGCTTTAACATTTGATACTCGTCCTGTAATAATAGCACTTTCAAAGTCTGCGGACAGCCAAGATAGAATTGAGGTCTTAGAAAGTGGAGCTGATGATTTTTGGAGTGAGCCTGTAAATATAGATGAGTTTAAAATAAGAATACAAGCACATTTAAGAAGAGAAATTGAATCTAACTTAGATAATAAAACTCTACTGCCCAATAAGAAATATGTAGAAAAAAACTTAAAAAGATTATTAAACTCAGATGAAAAACAAGCAACACTACTAGTATGCATTGAGAATTTAGAAAACTACAAAAGCATATACTCTGAAATTGCTGCAGATAAAATTTTACAAACACTAACAGCAATAATTAAATCAACTCTAGATGGCTCAGATTTTTTTGGCGAAATAGATGAAAAAAACTTTATCATACTAACAAACCCTTATGGGGCTGAAAAATTGGCAGCTTTTTTAACATTTGCATTTGATACAGTGGCACCCAAATTTTATTCAAAATCAGATGCAGAACGTGGCTATATGATATTAAAAGGAGATGGAGAAGCCGGAATGAGAGCTAATTTTGTAACAGTTCTCATTGGCGGAATAATCGATAACTACAAGCTTATAACAAATGTTGATATCCTATTAGAAAGACTATATTCTATAAAAGAAATTTCAAGAGTCCCATCTGGTTCTAATTATGCGATAGACAGACTTAAATTATCCGGAGAAAATTCTATCTCAAAAGAACAAAATACAAACATTTTTATAAAAGAACCTGATGAATCACTATCATTATTACTAAGAACCAGCTTAGAATTAAAAGGCTATGATGTTGTAGAAAATATTGACATAAATTCTTCTATTCAACCCAAAATATTAATAATTGATAGTAATGACGACATGTCAGGACTTGAAATTTGTAAAAATTTAAAAGAACGTTTAAACTTTGTAAATTCAAAAATCATAGTAACAAGTACAAGCCACAATAAGAGCGATATCTTAGCATCAGGCGCTGATTTGTATTTGCCGAAACCATATGAAATCTCAGAACTAATAAAATGGATAGAATACTTAATAAAAAAATAAACTACTTGCAAAAAAAGCTTGATGTGATATTCTTTAATGGTAAGCCCTGGTAGCTCAGCTGGATAGAGCAACCGCCTTCTAAGCGGTAGGTCATGCGTTCGAATCGCATCCAGGGTATTTTTCTTTTTATAAGATATAATTAAGTTTCAGCCGGTTCTATAAAAGGCTGATTTTTTGTTTTTAAGTATTTTTTATCCGAAAGTTGCAAAAAAGTCGCATTTTATTTTGTAATCGCATTTTTTATAATTCTTTTTATACGGCAAGTTTTAAGGCTTGTGAAATTATTTTTGTATGTATTTATTACTCAACAAGTTGAAAAATACGACAGGAGACGTAGTAACTACTTCATTTTAGACCATAAAGAAATAATGTGGAAAGGCTTTAAAATAAAAATACTCGCTTAAAATAAGCGAGTATAAATATGATTGCAATATACAAATTTTTATTATGTCCCAAATCTCACATTTTTTTCTTGTGCTTCTACAGTTGTATTTACTATATTATTCAAGAGATTGACACACTTGTCATTAACTTCTGGTAATAAATGAGTGTATAAGTCCATTGTCATTGTTATAGAAGCATGTCCTAATTGACTTTGCACATATTTCATCGGTGCCCCGTTAGCAAGAAGCAAACTCGCGTATGTGTGTCTGAGGTCATGGAATCTTATTTCTTCAATGCCTGCACGACGTAAAGCAGGTTTAAATCTTCTTTTTAGCATATTATTAGCGTCAAAGTGCAAGCCTTCACTATTAGGAAAAACTAAATCTAAATCACTATGAGGACAAGCTAAACGCCATTCTTTAAGGACTTTCGCTAATTCGTTAGACATATCTACATACCTGATTTTATTTGTCTTTGGCGTTCCTACGCGACCATGAGTATAATTTTTATCAATTTTGATTTTACCTTTTATCCAATTTATTGAATCCCACGTTAAGCCTAAAATTTCCCCCTGTCTCATTCCTGTAAATAATGCAGTGAATAAAAGCGGATAAAAATCAGGATATACTTGCTTTGTTTTTGATAATAATACTTGTACTTCTTCTGTTGATAAAGCTCTTATTTTATCGTTTTTAGTTTCTTTGAGTGCTTTAATACGGGCAAGGGGATTTTT
>CALVAL010000013.1 GCA_944325535.1 Candidatus Gastranaerophilales bacterium | reverse complement strand
ATCTATTCAAAAATTAGCCGTTAATAGTATAATAGAAGGGCACTTTCCACAGGAGACTCTTGTAAGAGATATGGCAATAAAACGAGTAAATAAAACTCTATGTGTTATTTTAAGCTTATTCATTGGTGTAGTAATTATAAGCTATTATTTTGTTATATCTTGTGAAATGAAATTAAACGACTTAAGTCGTCAAACTGTAATATTGAATAATGAAAATGAAGAATTACAAAATAAACTTGATAGTCTAAAATCATTTAATAATGTTGATAAGACTATGGAAAAAAATAATATGCTACAGAGAGCTGGCCAAGTAATTGAAGCTCCAGAAGTTGTTGTAGATAATACATCTAAGACCAAACAAATATTCAAAAAGAAAATATTCAACTACGCAATAGGATTCTAAAAAACAAATTGCCGCTTCTTCTAAGAAGCGGCAATTTGTTTTACTAATATTCTATTTTGAAAGTAATGATAACTTTTCTCCTTCTACAGGGATTTCTTTTTGTTTATATGGATTTGAAACAAAATTGTATTGAGGATTATAGTATTCTCTATGTTTATTTCCTTTAAATACTATATTTTTAATATGCTTCAATATCATTACTCCATTTTTAGAAGTAAGACCATCCATTATAATTTTTCCGCCACCTTCTTTTACAATACCACGCATCCCATTACCTAAATCTTTTACAACATACCTAGCTTTATCTCTAGTATTTGAGTTCATAAAGATTGTTCCAACAGGAATTGAAACACCAGCGGCTAATAATATAGAGTCAACTTCTGATTTAGGAAGAATTGGTACATATCTATTTTCTGGATTGATAGAATCAATGTTGTTTTCTTCAAAGAATTTCTTGCGTTTTTCTTCAGTATCTAAACCATATTTTGCAAAATAATCAACTCTATTACCAAATTCTACGTCTCCAGCATTCATTAGAGTAACTGTCATATCTCCATTTGCATTTTGCATCATATATGCAATTTTTGCTAATTGCTTAGACAATTCTCTGCTTTCTTTTTCTAATGCTTCTCTTGTTTTAGCATCTATAGAATTATTCTTTAACTCATCATTTATTTGGTAAATACGACCTTGAACAGCATCTCTATTCTTAGAATTTACTAAAACATCTAAAGCATATGGAGTACCATTATTCAAAGCTTGTAATTCATTATCTGAACGAGATTTTACAGTTTCGTTCATTCTATTCATAACTGTTTTTCTATAGTTTCCAATTAAATTATCCTCATTTAATTGTTCCCAAGGAAGAGCATTTCTATTTTGTAAATAAATATTTTTAGCTTTTTCTTCATAACCACTCATTCCTAGCTCATCACCAGCAAACATTGTTGGAATACCAAATAAACCTTTTAAGTATTCCATTATCATTTCTGATTTTGCCTCTGCAGGTTCTGTTGCAGCTTTATAAACATTATCAATAACAGCTTGTTTATTAGCAATTTCTTTACCAGATTTATACTCTGCTTGCTTTATTGCCATAGAAATTGCAGTTCTTATATCTCTTGCTGCATAGCCATTCTTTCTCATTCCTATTACAGGGTCTTCTATTTTTGGAAGTTCTGAAGAATTGCTTTTAACCATATTTTCATCATATTTTTCAACAAAATCTTTCACCGCACTAAATATAGAATCTTTTGCATTTGCAGCTTTTCCTGATGCAACATAAGAATCTCTTATTAATGCAGCTAAATTAACTGTGTATAAATTATATTGATTAAAACCACTTGTATTTGATACTGTACTATTAGAAATATCTTCTAATTTGTTATTCTTATTAAGTAGCATACTAGCTAATTTTCTATTATAAACACTTTGTTCATCATCACCTTCAAATTTTCCTTTTACAAGATAATCTCTAAAATTCTTATTTACATTTTCTTGTATTGAAGCTAATAACTCAGATTTTTCTTTTTCTGTTAGTTTAAGACTATACTTTTCTTCTGCTATTTTTATGATTTCATTAAAAGCATTTTCTATGCTTGATAATTCTTTAATATTAACAACTTGGAAATTATTGGTAACACCTTCACCTAAATAATTACCATTTGTCAAATCTACAATAGCTGAATTAATTAGTTTTTTATCTTCATCAGATACAACATTTCCAATATCATTATTTAGAACATCCTTAAGAAGCTTACTCATTGCTATTGCCTTAGTACTTAATGTTCTAAAGTATTCAGGATTAGCTGCATTTAATTTTAATTCTATTGGTATTTCATTAATAGACTTTGAATCTGATAAAACTTGCAATGCATCTAATCTATTTTGAAGTTTATCACCACTATCATGGAATAATTTCATATCAAGTGCCAAACCATGAATTAGTCTTGGCTTATCATGATTACCCATAAATGTGTATAGATTTCTTAAATAATCAACGCTTCTTGTATGTAGTAATAAATCCATACGCTTTCTGAATCTATCATGATTTGTAGATTCGCCATTTCCTTCATCGAATGAAGGAGCAAATATTGTTAATAAATCTGTAAAGAAATAAGAATAACCAGCTTCAGATGTTATACCTGTTTCATTAAAGAATTTTGCTAAAGAATCAGGTTCTCCATTAAACTTTGCATTATTTACATTTGTCCAACCATTATAAGGACAAGAATCAGATCCATACGTACCACGCATTAAATCTGGAATATCTGTAATTTCAGCAACAATATAGGAATTAGGGTTTTCAGACTTTATACCTTGAACAAATTTTTTCCAAAAGTCTATTACATCATTCCAATTGTCATTGAAATCATTATCACCATTTCTTATAGCATCCATATCCATAACATCTTTTGCAGCATCTAATCTCCAATCAAGACCAAGTCCTGATCTTTCATTTAGAGCTTCTGCAATTCTGAAACTTGCAGTATCAGTACCAGCTATTCTTTTATTTATAGATTCTGCTACATATGAAATATCTTCTTTACTAAGAGATTTTAAACCCTTTTGCATTTTTTGAGCTAAAATTTCAGCCTCGTCTTCAGGATTATGAGCATTAATTTTCAATGATTTTAGAGTTGTATCATTTTTTAAAGAATCATAATCATAGGTAATTTCACCACTATTAAGTAATTTTGTTTTTAACTTATCACCAGTTAAAGATTTTAAAAATGCATACTTTGCAATATCTTGACCTACTAATTCTATAACGTATTCACCGTATTCAGTATAGTCACCATTTGCATCTAACAATTTTTCATTAGAATGGATATTAACTTCTTTTATAATTTTATCTGCAAACTCTTTAACCTCATTTGTATACATACTGTTTACTTTTTTATAGTTTTTGCTATATGGAGCTACTAAATGAGGGTTTCCATTTTTCATCAAATCAAATCTTGAAACACCAATTGTATCATCTGTAGTTGCTCGATTAGAAAAATATGATGTTGCTATTACTCCTACTGTATTTTCGCCAAACTCTAAAGTATCTAATGGCATTTTCATCAATGATTTTACTGTTACATCATCTTTAGGTAAATTACCTTTTGCTTTTACTAAGTATTGAGCATTTAAGATGTTATTTAGAACTTTATCAGAAATCTTTGCTTCTTGAGGTAATTTCCCTTCTTCAATAAGCTTATTAATTCCATCAACGGTTTTTACTCCGCTAACCGTCTGAGCGATATACATTTTTTGTATATCATTAACTTTTGCTGTCCAATATTTTCCGGCTTGAATTGCCATATCCTGAACTTCTCTTGCACCACGTTCTATCATCTGTTGCTCTTGATAACGTTTTGCTCTATCCGGAATAGCTTGTAATAATTTTTCATCATATCCTGAGATATGGTAATTCATTTTTACCATATCTGTATTAGCATCCCAAGTTACAAAACCGCCTTCTGTTTTCTTATCAATTTTAAAGTTAGAGAATTCGCATGCTATTATAGTTCCGTCAGGAGTATCTAATTGAATGTGCTTCTCAAAGTTTTTATTTAATTCATTAATAACATTAATTCGTTTGCGATATTCATTAGGGTTAATCTGGAATACAAAGTTGATAATTGTATCATCATGGTTGTTGATAGCTAATTCATTTCCTGAGGTCAATTTTTCATAGTTTTCAATAGCTTTATCTAATTTTCCAAGCTGTTCATCACTCGCTTGAGAAGCATCATATATTTGAACAAGAGTTTCTTTGTTTTTATTATAATTAGGGTTTGCAACTTCCTTATATGTACCATTGGATTGCAGTTCATAATTATATGGTGCATTTATAACTCTATGTCTCAAGTTTTCTTTGTTTTTAGGGACAGTTCCGAGTCCGAGGTTAGAATTTTTTAATCCGCTCATTCTGAACCAGTAATATGATTGCGGTTTTTTTTCCGCCCATCTCAATGCATATTGGAAGTGGATCCCTTCAAGACCTTCTGAGGTAAATGTACCATCATAAACATACTTCATACCATTAGCATATAAATCTCTAAAAAATGATGCAAAATTTTCTGTATTTCCCATGTTAGGAGAAATCTGCATGTTGTTTTTATTCCAGTATCCGAGAGACCAGCCTTTTGAACCGTTTGCAATCGGTGTAGAGAACATAAGTTTATATCCGTTTTGTTTTAAATATGGGATTATTCTTTGGGCACCTGCAATACTACCCCCGTATATGTTTGAAAAAGTTTTGATAACTCCTTCCATCCTTTTTTGATATTCTTTATCGTAGTATATTTCTCCGGTATTTTCTTCTTTAAAACCTCTGTACATTGCACCCGGCATTAATGAATCCGGAGTGATAAGATATCCAGCTCCTTGTACCATCGGAGTAGTGCCTTTTCTAGTAACTAGAGTATACTGGTAATTTTCTATAGGGTCTTGATATCCTTCATAAGCTTTTATAACATTACCATCTTTATCTTTGACCTGATACCAAGTTCTATCATTATGAACTCTAAAGCCATATTCATTACCAAGAGACTTCATTTTTACACCTGTATCAGGACCTTCATAAATAACTTTACCAGAATCTTTATCTCTTCTAACTATTTTATAAGCAAAAGGAGCATCCTTATCTAAATTAGTAAGGTCTTGTATATCAACCTCAACACCCTCTGGTTTTAAGAAAAATGATGTAATTGGAGTCTCATCAATTTTATAATTATATTTTTCTGTTGGAACAGCTCTAAAAATTTGTACTTCACAGGTTTCCTTATCACTGTCATAAGGATAATTAAACTTCATAATTGTTTCACCAACATTATTTTTCACATGTTGATAACCCTTAAACCCTAAATTTGATACACCGTTAATCTTATTTACAAACACTTTTGAGACTCCTTCTACATATATAAAGATTGTAAAAAAAATATTTTTGCTAAATTTTAAGCATACAAACAAAAAATTTTACAAAATTTAATATTGTATATAATACACGTTACCACTAAATTTTACATTCTATTATATTACATAAATATAAAATTACAATTATTACTTTATATAATGTCTGCCCGAGTATACTACCTCTTTCCAAGAATTTAAATCTCTGAATTTCTCTACGATTTCTCGGGTACGTCTTAGAGTAATGTTTATCATATTAGGATTAATACTGAATAGCTCGTCGAGTGAAAGCTTTTTGATATCATGATTATATTTCTCACCGAGGATTGAAAGTTTTGTCATTATATTTTTTATCTTATTCTTATCACCCCAGATAACGTCATAAAAATCTTTCTCTCGCTCAGTCCAAATTTTGTACATAATTTTATCAATACTGTCGAAAGTTTTATATGCAAGATAGAAGCATGCCAGTACCGACTTATTATTTTTACCCTCAGATTCATTGATAAAACTTTTTTCAGCATCATTATCAATTTCCTTTAGCAATTTTACAGTGCTTTCCTCTGTCGGAGTATCACCGAATTCTATATTTTTATATTTTATACTGTATTTTGTTGCAAGATTTTTTAGTTTTTCATTCTCCTTATCAATTTGGATAATTTGTGTAAATCCCTTGTGTTTTAGATACTCAAAATCTTCTTTTTGTTTTTGTTTATCATCAGCTGAAATTTCACCGGTGCTAAATTTGGGATCTAAGTAGAACAAATCTTTGATATTACTATAATTTTTAGGATTAAACACAGTTTCCAAATATCTTTGTGCGGGTATATCCCAAGTTCTTTTATACCTGAGCCCGTTTAACAGCATTTTATCCCACTTATCTGGCTGATTTTTATAAACATCCAATGCTCGTTTGATTGTATCACAATACGATTTATAAGGATTCGGCGTTAGAAAAAGTGACGTTTCAGTTTTAAATCCTAATATTTTTTCGTCATTATCTTCTCGAGGATCAACAATAATTTCTGCAAGCCCGCCCCCATTAGATACAATCGGGATTGCGCCCATTCTCATACCTTGAAGCTGAACAAGTTCAAAAGGTGCAAATCTGCTCGGAATTAAAACTGTGTCCGAACCTGCATAAAACTGTGAAATATTGTTTATAAAACCGTCACATAAAACCGCCCTGCCCAGATATTTATAAACTACATTCTCAAGATACTCTTTTATAAGTGCATAATCTTTACTAAAATTTGGGCCTGCAAGAATTATTTGCGCATCTTTTTCTTCTTCAAGCAATTTTTGTGCAGTCTTTATTGCAATATCAACTCCTTTCTGCTGTGGGTCATATCTTGTGATAAATACTGAAACTAGTGCATTGGGTTCATTTTCAAGAAATCCGTACTGCTTTGCTCCGACTAATTTATTAAAAGCAGTTTCCTTATCTGGTATCTTTGCTCCTAAAATTTCTTGCAAATAAGATTTATTCATAGCTTTACCGATTTTATAATCTAACAATTTTGGATTAGTTTTTAGTTCATTTTCATTAGCAGAAAATGGATACTTTACCGGATTAGTTGTTTCTTTTTCTGTTGCAGCAGGATTATGGAGGCTGTAATCCATACCAATTGTTATACCAAAACTCTTAAGCCTTTCAAAGTTCATCAGGTTAGAAACACCATCTGAATATCTGTCTTCCTCTGCTAATTCTTTTATATAAGTATCAGAACAGCTTACTATTGAATCAGCTTTCCTAACTGCAGGCACATAAAAATTATAATATTGTTTAAACCATCCTTTTTTAGGAAAGCTCTCCATTACCATACTATCCATAAATCCAAGATGATTTGTAGTGTATGGAATATATTTTTCATAATTTTCAGCGACCTTCAGATAAGCAGCTTTATAATCACCCCTGGAAATTTCGTCATTTATGTTCAAAGGATTCAGCTTACCAGCTCTAGCTTCAACAGCTCTGCCTATTTCTTCAAGAAGAACTTTTACACGTGGTTCTGCACAGTGATTTTCCAGCTCTTTGTTATCAAGAAGGTATGGAGCTGCTACAGGTGCCCCCACACGTCCTTGATAAACAGGACCAAAATTATTTATATTTGCAATTTTTATTTTGTCTTTGTAATAATCATCCTTACTCATAGCCTCAATAACAGGTGCTGTTGTCCATTCATATGACATAACATATTTAGGATTAAATTTTTCTGCGTCTTTTAGTTCTTTAAGAGCTTCAAGCCCTGCTTTACAGAAAGCTTCCTGATTTTTAACCTGATCCATTATCCAACCCTGATACTCCGTCTTGTTATTAGAAACATCGTCAGGACAATAAAGAACATACACTGGAAACTTTACACGGCTGTCATTTACCTTAAAAATTCTCCCCTTTCCGCTTTTTGTACCATAATTGTAATCAAAATCTATTCCAAGGTCATCAATAGGAAACTCCTTACCTTTTGGAGTTCTGTATATTTGCCGGCCTTTATCATTCACAGGAACTCCACCTTGAGCATTAAGCATTGGAATTATACATCTCACATCCATTCCTCGTTTATTTAATTCCGGGGCAAGTTCTCCGACTACATCAGCCATACCTCCTGTTTTATTTATAGGAACTGTTTCGAAAGAAATAAATGCAACCTGTTTTGGATTTTCTCCACCCCTAAAGACAATTGTAGAATATCTGTTTTTTAATTTCTCAGACTTTTTTGCACGTATACTATTCGTATAATCGGTATTATTTACACTTATAGCTAATATCATTTTTTACCTCCGTTCTGGAGCAACCATTTCCAGCAGCTTGTTATTATCTCATCAATATTTTTTTGAGGCATCCAGCCAAGCTCTTTTTTAATTTTTGTATTGTCAGCAATTAGACTTGGTACTTCGTCTTTTAATGCTGCTCCTATACGAAGCTTTAATTCCTTACCTGTGATATCAATACTCTTTCGAATAAGTTCTCCAAGTGAAGTGCCCTTACCTGTACCTAAATTATAAGTTTTGGAAGTTGTATTCGGCTCTAAAAGTTTTGCAACAGATTTACCAATGGCATCTGTCACATCATCAATATGGATAAAATCCTTTACGCAGGTACCATCAGGGGTAGGATAATCATTTCCCATTAATGTAAATAGTCTATCATTCTTTATTAAATTTAGGAGCACTGTTATTACATTCTTACCAATATCCAAATCATTAAACCCGTGAGCTCCTGCGACATTAAAAACTCTCAGGATTGTAGATTTTAAATCATAAACCTTATAGTCGTTAATCAAATGTTCTGTAATAAATTTTGTTTTTGCATAAGGTGTTTTTGGAACAGGTGTTCTTTTTTCGGAAACTTTTCCTTGAACAGTTTTAGGATAAATCGATGCTGTTGAAACATACAAAATATTTTTAACATCATTGTCAAGCATAGAGTTAACAAGGTTTCGTGAGGCAATAACATTGTTATCATAATATTTCCGCGGATTAACTAGTGATTCGGAATTATATGTTACCCCTCCAAGGTGAATAACTACATCCACAAGTTTATTTTCTTTTAAAAATCTATTAATTTCTGCTTCATTAGTCAAATCAATATTTGCAAAAGAACAGAAACTTTTATCAGTCTTATAGCGATTTATTTCAGCAATAATACTATCTAGATACTCCTGTTTATATTTATCTCTGCAACACACTATACAATTAAATCCGTCATCAGCAAGTTTTGGGACTAAATGACTTCCAATATATCCTGAACTGCCGGTAATTAATACATTTGGATCATATATTCCTTTAAACCCTAAATTACCAGAATTTATTTTTCCTATTAACATACAGGTCCTTCCTAATAATTTTTTTCTTCCTCTGCTAAAATAGCCAGATTTATTTCTCGTAATTTATTCCATAAAGTATCTTTAAAAACTTTCATATCCTCTAAATCTCTTTTTGCATTTGTTATTATTTCGTCTGCAATATTAGTATTAGAGTAGCTATTTAAAAGATTGTGATAGTTTTCTATAACCTTTTTTACTTCTCTGTATTTTAGAAGTGTTTCAATTTTTTGCTTTTGCAAATTCTCAAATACAGCAACATTTTTATCACGAATGCTGTCCAAAAATTTTAAATCACTGGCAGATGCTTTGTAAGACAGCTGGTAGGTCTGTAACGTAACTTTCAAGACAAAATTCCTTTCTTTAAAAAGTATAAAACGTCTAAAAATAAAATTTGCTAGTTAATTAGAACTATTTTTAAATATCTACACCAGACATCATATTAATCAGTGTATCAATTGTATTTTGCATATTAACACTATCTGTAGTTCTTTGTTGTAAAAAAGCATTAATTTTTGGCATCATTTCAATAGCAGTATCTAATTTTGGATTAGAACCAGGCTGATACATACCAACATCAATCAAATCCTTATTTTCACGATACATAGACATTATTTTCCGTAACTTAGAAGCAGCTTCTTTATGCGGCTGAGAAGCTATAGCTGACATAAGTCTTGAAATACTACCTAATATATCTATTGCAGGATAATGGTTTGCTTCTGCAACTTTTCTTGATAAAAATATATGACCATCCGTAATCCCCCGAACGGTATCTACAATTGGGTCATTAATGTCATCACCTTCCATAAGTACTGTATAAAAAGCTGTTATTGAGCCTTTTGGACTATTTCCGGCTCTTTCAAGAACCTTTTGAAGCCAAGAAAATATTGAAGGCGGATAACCTTTCATCGTAGGTGGTTCTCCGATTGACAGTCCAACCTCACGACCTGCCATTGCACAACGAGTTACAGTATCTGTCATAAGAAAAACTTTTTTTCCTTGATCTCTAAAGTACTCACAAACAGCAGTTGCAGTTAAGAGACACTTTTGTCTAATTAACGGAGGCTGGTCTCCAGTTGAACATACTAAAACTGACTTTTTCATACCTTCTGGACCAAGCGCATCCTCTACAAATTCCTTAACTTCTCTTCCACGTTCACCTATTAGAGCTACGACGTTTACATCAGCATCAGAATTTCTTGCTATCATACCAAGCAGAGTACTCTTACCGACTCCAGAGCCTGCAAATAATCCCATACGTTGTCCGCAACCAAATGTAAGACAAGAGTCTATTGCTCGTACTCCAGTAGAAAACATTTCAGTAATAATTGGTCTTTCAAAAGGTCCTGGGGGAGGTCCTTCTACAGGACGCCAAGTTGCTCCCTCTAAATTAAGAGGCTTACCATCAATAGGTTCACCCATAGGATTAATTAATCTACCTAAAAGAAAATCCCCTACAGGAATAATAATAGGTTTACCAGTCGTCTGCACTAGACTACCTTGTCCAATTCCTGTTCCATCGTATAAAAGTAATAATTGAGCAGCATCACCTTTAAATGCAACAACTTCAGCAGGTTTCTTTTCACCATTTGCAGCTTCTATATAGCATAAATCACCAATTTTAAGCCCCGGTAATTTTACTTCTACAGTTAATCCTAATAATTTAGATACACTGCCCTTAAATTGATATAAATCAAGGTTCTCGATTTTTTCATGAACCTTGATTTTTAAATTATCTAAATACTCTTGATCTACTCCATCCATATTCTTATTTTATCATACTATATTTAAGTTAGTAAACAAAAGATTTAATAGTTTGTTTTTAGTTAATAGTGATTAGTGAGTAGAGATTAGATTTTTATCGCTATCACAACTCCTAAACTTACAAACTTATCTACTTCTAACGCTAAGCTTGTAATTTAGACTATAAGCCCAGTACATTTCCCCCCCTATCCCCTTTCGCAGATAGTCTGAGCAACATATACACCAGAAGCAGATGCTTGTATTAGACCTCTTGTAACACCAGCTCCATCACCTATTGTAAATAAGTTTTTTACCCCTTCTGTTTCCAATTCATTTGTTAATTTAACCCTAGCAGAATAGAATTTAACTTCGATACCATATAAAAGAGTATATCTAGAAGCCGTTCCAGGAGCGATTTTATCAAGAGCAAAAAGCATTTCAATAATACTCTTCATTTGACGATAAGGTATAACTAAGCTCAAATCTCCTGGGGTAGCACAAGTTAATGTCGGAGTAATAATACTTGATTTTATTCTATCAGGAGTCGAACGTCTTCCTTCTAATAGATCACCAAATCTTTGTACCAATATCCCTCCAGCAAGCATATTAGCAAGACTTGCAATGTGCTGTCCATAAGCTATTGGTTGTTTAAATGGTTCTGTAAATTTTTTACTAACTAAAAGCGCAAAGTTAGTATTATTAGTTTTTATATTTGCATAACTATGACCATTTACAGTCGCTATTCCATTATAATTTTCTTGTACAACCTCGCCATTTGGATTCATACAAAAAGTTCTGACCTCATCCCCAAATGTTGGAGAATGATAGACTAATTTTGATTCATACAATTTATCTGTAAGAGGTGCAAAAACTGGAGCCGGTAATTCTACTCTTACCCCAATATCAACAGCATTATTTACCATTCCAATTTTATTTTTTGCAAATTCATGAGTCAGCCAATCAGCACCTTCTCTTCCTGGAGCAATAATTGTATATTCAGCTTTAATTGTGTCACCGTTATCAAGAACAATACCTTTTACCTGCTCACATTCTACAATAAGACTTTGCGCTGATACATTATTCAAAATTGTAATTTTATCATCTAAATAATCTTGCATATGTTTTAGAACGTCTAGGCTTCGCTCTGTTCCTAAGTGACGAACAGGAGAATGAACAAGCTTTAGTTCAGCAAGAACAGCTTGGCGCTCAATATCCCTAAAAATCTCCATATCAGTACCAAAAACTTCATCTGTGGCACCGTGTTCTAAATACATATTATCAGCATATTTAATCAAATCTTCGACTTTATCTCTAGACATATAGTCTACTAAATGACCACCTACATCAGGAGTTAGGGTTAATTTACCATCAGAAAACGCTCCTGCACCGCCCCATCCGCAAAGAAGTCCGCAACGTTTACAATTAACGCATTTTGGAGAACCTTCTCTAATAGGACATTTACGCTTTTCAATTTTTTGTCCTTTTTCTATTAATATAACCTTCCATTCTGGACGACGTTTTACGATTTCCAAAGCAGAAAAAATCCCAGCAGGACCAGCACCAATAATTGCTACATTGTACATATTTCTTAACTCCCGACTACCCTATTACTTAATTACAATATACTAAACAAAGCTCTAAATCAACATCAACTTATACTTTATAATTATATAATCAATAGATAAACTTAATACTATAGGATAATTTTTGCCTATTTTACTTACAATTCTTTACATATAGATTGTTAAAGGCATTTATTTATGCTATAATTTACCCATAAATTAAGTGGTGTGGAATTTAACTGGTAAACATTTCATTTAAATATACAGATTTGGCGTATATAAGTGTGTTACTCAAAATAGGAGATGTAGGGATGAAATTGATTTCTAAAGAAGTAAAAACGGTTAAGACCTCATTCAACGAAGAATTTGAAAATTATTTAAGAAAACAACAGTTAAAGACAACTTTTAACGGAATGGAATTGGAGTCTTTTTCTTGGTATCGAAAAGCTTTAGGTTTAGCTTAACAAGCTATATGTGTGTGTTTAAAGGGAGTATGAAAATGATTAAAAAAGCTGTGGACTTGCTCTACAGCTTTTAATTTGCCGTTTTATTGCCTATTTCATTACCTGCAGTCATTAATGCAACAGGAATAAACATAGATACTGCATTAATTATAGGATGTTCTCCAAATTGTCTTGCTGCTAAACACATATCATCCAAATGAGCTGAAAAATCACTTAATTTAACAGGTCTTCCTTTTCCTTGTTTAAATATAATCTCATTTACTTTATTAGCTAAGATATTACTAAAATACACCCCAAGCATTAATCCTGTCATTGCAGCTGTAGATTTTGCTATGGTTGTTTTATATGTAGATTTAAGAGGATTCTTTTCTAAAAACTTACTACCTAGATATTCCCCTGCTTTCGCAAATCTAACTGTAAACAATGCTGGCAAAGATATATTTGCAATCTGCAATAAAGTCTCTTGAAGTTTTGCTTTTCTGTTTTGTTTATTTTTATCAACAATACATCCTCCTAAAAGACCTCCAAGACAAGATCCAGCTCCTATCGTAATTATATCTTTTTCATCATTATAAGGAGCTTTTACAAGATAGCTATTTTTTATGTTCTTGAACATTTTCTGAGGTTTAAGGGAATACCCTGCAGACTTTGACAAATAAGCTAAACTTCCTATTACACCTAATGCTGTAGTTGTAGCTATTAATCTCTTTTCTTGCTTATTATATGTACTATTACTATAGCTATGTCCATGACCAAATTTAGGATTTGAATTAGTATAGTTAACAGAATTTAACATAATACAATTACCTTTCAGCAATCCTAAAACACGTGAAAGCAAAAATTTGTCTTTTTGTTAAGAATTATTAACAAATTGGGGAATAAAACTTAGAAATTTCTTCAAAATACTTTTCCAAAGCTTTATAGCCATTATAAATTTCATTAGTTACAGTAGCATATCTACTTGCAACAATGTATTTAAGTTCCTTGCACCTGATTTGAAGAAGATTGTCAGCATCTTTTCTTAATAATTCATTATTTGATGTAGACCATTTTTTTAAATATGATAACTCTTCGTTAATTTGCTTAATAGTAGAAAATTCAAGTGTATTAAAATCATATTTCTTTAATAATTGTAACTCTGAATTATTTATTCTACTTTGAACAGCTTGGAAACGATAAATTCTTTTAATAATAACATAATTATCAGCAACTCTACGATGAGAATATGGAACAGCACTTTTTGCTAATAAAGCTGATGTAGATAGTGCAGTAAATGCATCATCATTGTTAGACAGACTACTCTGCACAGGATATACTGTTTCAATCTTCTTATTAATCACTAGCCCAAACTCCTTTTCCCCTCGCTTGATAAGTCTATAATATCTTAATACAGTTTTATTGTCACTAGCTTGTTTAATAAATTTTACATAAATAAACAAACCCGCCTCAAATTAATGAGACGGATTTGCATTTTATAATCTTTAAAACTTATTAGCAAAGTGCACAAGCACTATCTAAAGACTTTTTTAATTCATCTACCTTATCTAATTTTTCCCAAGGTAAATCTAAATCAGTACGGCCTAAGTGACCATAAGCAGCTAATTTTTGATAGAACTTACCACCATTTTTAGCAGGTAAATTTCTTAGATCAAAATTAGTAATGATAGCAGCCGGTCTTAGATCAAAGTTCTTTCTAACTAATTCAGAAATTTCATCATCAGAAATTCTACCAGTACCGAATGTATCAACAAAAATTGAAACAGGCTCTGCTACACCAATAGCATATGCTAATTCTATTTCACATTTTTCAGCAAGTCCTGCTGCTACAATATTTTTAGCAACATATCTTGCAGCATAAGCAGCAGATCTGTCAACTTTAGTAGGATCTTTTCCTGAGAAAGCACCGCCACCGTGACGAGAATATCCGCCATATGTATCTACGATAATTTTTCTACCAGTAAGACCTGAATCACCTTGAGGACCACCTACTACGAATCTTCCTGATGGATTTATTAAAATAATAGTTTCTTTATCAGGTTTGATTGATTCGTTAGCAAATACATGATCTACTACATATTTTCTTAAGTCTTCATTAATTATATTTTGAACTTTTGAGTTATCACTTACACCATTAATTTCAGCTGAATGTTGAGTAGATAAAAGTACTGTATGGATTCTTGAAGGTTTTCCATCCACATATTCAACTGTTACTTGAGATTTACCGTCTGGTCTTAAGTATTTTAAAATACCTTCTTTTCTTACTTCTGCAAGTCTATAAGAAAGTTTATGAGCTAAGCTGATTGGTAACGGCATTAATTCAGGAGTCTCGTTACAAGCATATCCAAACATAATACCTTGGTCACCAGCACCAATATTTTCAGTTTCTGATTTAGATGTATCAGCATTTTCAGATCTTGTTTCTAGAGCTTTATTAACACCGCCAGCAATGTCAATAGACTGTTCATCGATACTTGTTAATACTGCGCAAGTATCACAATCAAAACCACCACCAGCAGTTCCTGAATAACCGATATTTCTTACTGTATTTCTAACTATTTGTGGAATATCTACATAACAATTAGATGTAATTTCTCCGCATACAAGTACCATACCAGTAGTAGCTGTAGTCTCTGCAGCAACTCTCGATTGCGGATCTTTTGATAAAAACTCATCCAAAATTGCGTCAGAAATTTGATCGCAAACTTTGTCTGGGTGTCCTTCCGTTACTGATTCGGAAGTAAATAAAAATTTTTTTGATGTCATTTTTTTCTCCTTAATTATTATTCCGGTAAGGTTTTTAATTCCGACCCGGATTGTACAATAGCAACATTGTATTATGAAGAATTTTAAATTGCAAAAAATATCCTTCAAATTATTAATATATGTTAAAAGCGAGTCACAATATTGTAACTCGCTTTTACATTTTAAAAACTTTTTAGTTATATGCCGATGTGACAACTTTATCAATTAAGCCATATTCTACAGCTTCTGCTGCAGATAGGTAGTGATCTCTTTCGCAATCAGCTTTTACTTTTTCAAAATCCTGACCTGAATTTTCAGCCATAATTCCAATTAACATATCTTTCATTCTCAAAATTTCTTTAGCTTCTAATTCAATATCAGTAGCTTGACCTTTAGCGCCGCCTAATGGTTGGTGAATCATTATTCTTGCACTAGGCAGTGCCATTCTTTTTCCTTTAGCACCTGCTGATAATAAGAATGCTCCCATAGAAGCTGCTTCACCTAAACAAATTGTCTGAACATCAGCTTTTATAAGATTCATAGTATCATAAATAGCCATTCCTGCAGTTATTACACCACCTGGAGAATTTATATAAAGCATTATATCTTTTTCAGGATTCTCACTATCTAATAAAAGAAGCTGAGCAACTACTGAATTAGCTACATCATCATCAATTTCAGTCCCTAAGAAAATAATACGTTCTCTTAGTAATCTTGAAAAAATATCAAAAGACTTCTCACCTCTTGAAGATGATTCAATTACTGTTGGTACATAGCTCAATATTTTTTTATAATCAGTTGTCATTCCATCTCTCCTTTTATCAAGCTTATTTTACTATAAAACCTGCTTGAATTCAAATAGGATAAATATATGATTTATTTTTTTAAAGCATTTTCAAGAGCCTTTTCCAATACTTCAATTTTTGCTTCCAGTACTTTGACCCTGGAGCTATTTTCTGTTGAATTAATACTTTCTTTTTCCAACTCTCGCTTATATGAATTAAGCTTTTGATTTTTGACATTCAAAACAAAATTCATTAAAAATATTCCAAGTAAAATTCCACATATAAAAAGACTAATCATTCCGATTTTGCCTGATATATTTAAATAAATATAAGCAGATAATGCAAGAATTATAAGCAATCCTAATATTAATAAAAATTTTTTCATAAATTACTCCTTGATAATCATTCTACACTAAAATAAAACTTTATGATAGAATAATATTAATAAAATCCAACTAAGGTAAGAATATATGGGTGATGAAGATAAACAGTTTGACGCCACGCCCCAGAAGTTAGAAAGAGCAAGAAAAGAAGGGCAAGTTGTAAAATCTAAAGATGTGTCCATTGCACTATCTCTACTTGTAATGTTCTCTTTTATAAACATGCTGGCACCAATAATTTGGCAATTAATTGTGGGTCTATTCAAAACCCTTTATGAACAAATACCTAATCAGCACCTTTCAAATATTGGACTACCATATATTTTATCAGTATCATTAATACCAACTGTTGTAATTATAGGATCAATTCTTTTTGTTGCAGCATTTGTTTCAATAATAGGAGATTTTATCCAAGTAGGTCCACTTGTTGCAACAGCTCCACTTGTACCTAAATTGGATAAATTAAATCCTACAAAATATTTTAAGAATTTATTCCAAGTAAAAACATTATTTGAGCTAGGCAAAAATATTGTAAAAGTAGCAGTTCTAGGTCTTGTTGGTTGGACAGTATATAAGGAACATTTAGAAAGCATTCTTATGCTTGCAGCAATAGATAATCATTTTGCAGTAATGATAGAATTCGGGAAATTAATTGTAGAATTTATCTATAAAGCTTGTATTGCATTCTTAATAATTGCTGCTGCTGACTATGGAATGACAAAATGGAAATTTCTTAAAGACCAAAAAATGTCTTTTAAAGAAATTAAAGATGAGTATAAAAACTCCGAAGGTGATCCGCATGTTAAAGCTGCACTAAGACAGCGTCGTATGCAAATGTTACAGCAAGGTGCAATGGATTCTGTACCTGATGCTGATTTTGTAGTAAGAAATCCAACCCACGTTGCTTGCGCTCTTAAATATGATGCCGAGACTATGCAATCTCCGACACTTACAGCAAAAGGAACAGAGCTTATTGCAAAAAAAATTATAGATATTGCTATACAGCACAATGTACCTGTAATAGATAACGCACCAGTTGCTCGTGCATTATTCAGAATGGTAGATTTAAATCAACAAATACCGCCTGAATTATATAAAGCTGTCGCAGAAATTCTATTATTTGTATACGGATTAAAAAATAAACAAGAGAATTAGTTTGAAAGAAATTTAGAGGTTTAAATTTACTTGAAAAAATATTAAAATCAATGTAATATAGAATAAGGTTAGTTTTAATAAGAAAAGATGGACAATAAAACTTTAATTAATCAGTACATAGGTATTGTACAGAAAATAGCAAGAGTAGAGCATAGACGAATACCAAACCACATGATAGAGTATGAAGAATTAGTGAGCATTGGTATAATCGCTGTGCAAACGTTAATTAAAGGCAAAACAGAAGAACAGCTTTCACACTATAATGAAGCTTATATTGGTACTGCCGTTAAGTGGGCTATTAGAAATGAATTAAGACATCGCTATAAATGGTATACACTTAAACATAAAAAAGAAGATGGCGATACGGAAGATTATACTTCTAATGTAATAGAAAATAATAATGAGGATAATTCCTCTGAAGATATGGGATTTAGCATATCACCAACAAAAGTTCGAGAAGCAGTATATGAAACAATTTTATCAATAGATGGTCTTGCTGCAGCTGCAACAGACAATGCTTCTCCTTTTGACTTTTTGAAAGATCCATCAGCTCTACCAGATGAGAAAGCTGAAATTGTAGAGATGAGTAGACTTATAAAACAAGCTATTGCTAAATTACCTCAAAAAGAACGTACCGTTGTAGAGTACAGATTTTATAGAAACATGCAAGCAAAAGACATTGCTAATATGGTAGGGCTATCACCTTCTAGAATCACAAGAATTGTGCAGTTCTCATTAAATCAAATTAGAGAATATTTAAAAAGTCATGGAAGAGAAGATTACTAAATTCTTAGTTTCTATATGCAACTAGAATTCCACCAGGAACTTCTATAATTTCATATTGAAATTCGTCATCACTATCTATAGCATCAATAAATGTTTGAACTTTTTCTGCATGTGAGGTTATATTATCCGCTACAATCATAGCTTTTTGAGTAAGATGCGGTTTTATTAGTTCAAAATATTTTACATATTCTCGTTTATTTGCATCAATAAATACAAAATCAAATTTTTCATTATCTTCAAAGTTTTCTATAATATCACAGGCAGAACCTTGTAAAGGTCTCACTATATCAAATACTCCACACTTTTTAAAATTCTCTATCGCAATACTCTGCCTTTTATCGTAATACTCAATAGTAGTAAGTCTACCATTAGTTTCTTTTAATGCCTTAGCGAGCCAAAGCCCGGAATAACCATTAGATGTTCCTATTTCTAAAGCACTTTTAGCATTCATCATTTTAATGAACATATTCATTAATACCCCAGTTTTACGTGGAATATTCCAAAAATCTTTTTGTGTTTTTTCTAACTCTGCTAAAGTTTCATTTGTAATTTCGTCTAGTATTATATCCATAAAGTATTACCCATTAATCAAATAATTCAACTTTATCTGTAATTATAACATCTTTTATTGGTACGTTTAGAAAATATGTTTTTAAAAATTTACCTTTTGCTAAATCTATTATTGAATATTGATTTTTCTTTAAATCTGTAACTACTGCATAATCAGTACCATCTATTAAATTGAATCCAGCAGAAAAACCTCCGGTTCCTAATTCTATATTACCAATTACACTATCATTTTGTGTATCAATTAACTGTACTACGTTAGCTTCTGCACCAAGAATATATAAAGTTTTATCTCTTAATATCATTTTTAAAGGCTTATTAACAGTCGTAAATTCGCTAATTAGTCCTAGTGTAGAATAGTCTATAACTGCAATTCGGCTTTTTGTTCTACTTGAAATATACAATTTATTGTTAGTAAACGCTAAAGCTGAAACATTAGGAAATCTACCAATATCTTTTAGCTCATAACCATTCTTTAACTCAATAGCCCAAATTTCACTCTTTAACTTATCCACATAGAATAACTTATCATCAGTAAGTAATAAGTTTTCACAATATCCGTTAATCTTGATTTTTTGAATAAGAGACATAGTGTTTATATCAATTACAAAAATCGTAGATGCAGATGGAGACGTGACATATGCTTTATTATTAGCAGCATCTATCAAAATTTCTTCTGGATTAGAAGAAAGATTGATTTGCTTAATAAATCTTGAATCAGCTACCGAAATTACATCTACAAATGGTCTATCATAAGTAGTTACTAATAAAAATTTACCCTTATTAACAGCTTTAACATCTATAGGAATTGATTTTTGAGCTAAAGAATATCTAGGTACAGCTTTTGCAGGCTGCACTATTTGTATATTTTTAGAATAATTTGTAGTAACAAAGAGAACTTTATTCTTAAGCTGAGAAATTAGTGCTTGAGGATTAACAGGCTCGGATTCAGATAAAAAATCTTCATAAGAATCCTTATTTTCTACCTTAATCATATCTTCACTTTTTGTGTCTATTTTTAAATTACCTATAATCCCTTTAATATTTTCTGGGATTATAAGCCCACTTGGAACAAGCATATCTTGAGGTAATAATCCAGTTCTTACTTGTAAAGGTGGATTTGTTAAATGCGCTACAGTTCTATGCCCCTCCCCATCTGATAAAACTTTTAATAATGTAAAATCATTATTAAAAATAACAACATCTGGTTCTTGTTTTAGTTCCTTATTAGCAGGGAATGTCTCTTTTATCTTTAAAGTTTTTATATCTGAAAATAAAGATGGATATAGTGGCAAATATATAGTATTATCAGGAAATATAATAACTCCATCAAATCTAATATCAGCTTGCGGAATTTTTTCTAGAATATAACTTTTTACCTCATCAGGAATTTTAGCTGCAAATGCAGATGAAGCTCCAATAAGTAAAATCCCCAATATTAACAAAAACTTCCGCATCATCTCTCCCGTACTTTTCAACTCATTATATTCTATCACAATTTTACTTATTTAAAAACACCTTTAAGTCGTTCTTTTACGGATTCTTTATTTTTACGCCCCGCTTGTATTTCATATAGTTTTTGATATAAAACTTTTTCTTCATTTGATATATGCGTAGGAGTTTTTATTCCTATTACTACAACATGTTCACCTCTTACTGAAGGTTTAGAAAGATTTGGCACACCTGCACCTTTAAGCTTTACAGCTTCACCATGTTGAATACCTGCAGGAATAGAAATATCTCTTTCACCATCTAGAGTTTTAATTTTTACTGTATCACCTAAAACAGCTTGAGCAGGTGTAATGTCAAGTTTTGTAAACACATTTACACCATCACGTTTGAAGTATAAAGACGGCTTCACATGAATTACCACATATAAATCGCCTGCAACACCACCATTAATGCCGGCATCACCTTCATGTGACAATCTCATTTTAGATCCATTATCAACACCTGCTGGAATTTTAAGTTCTATTTTCTTTTCTACAGACTTTCTGCCTTCTCCATTACAATCAGGACAAGGATCTGAAATAACAGTACCTTTTCCATGACAATGAGGGCAAGTAACTATCTGAGTAAAATGTCCTAGAACTGTTTTAGTTGTTTGTTGAACACGTCCTGTCCCTCCACAAGTCTTACAAGTCGTTGGCTTTGAGCCAGCTTTAGCACCTGTGCCATTACAAGTTGTACATTTTTCCAAATGATCTATTTTTATTTCTCTTGTAAGCCCAAATACAGCCTCTTCAAACTCTAATTCTATATCCAGTCTTAGATCATCACCTCTTTGAGGTGCATTTGGATCCTGTCTTCTAGAATTTCCTCCAAACCCAAAACCGCCGAAAAATGAACTAAATACCTCATCAAGATCTCCAAAACCATTAGCAAATGGTCCTTGAGTATTAAAACCGGCATTTTGCAATCCATCTTCACCAAAACGATCATATGTAGCTCTTTTATCGTCATCCATAAGAGTTTCATAGGCCTTACCCAGTTCCTTAAATTTAGCTTCCGCTTCCGGAGCCTTATTTACGTCCGGATGCCACTTACGTGCCATTTTTCTAAATGCACTTTTTATCTCATCTTTGCTAGCGTCTCTACTTACGCCTAATATTTCATAATAATCACTCATCGCTATTTTCTATTCCTGTGTTGCAACATTTACTAGTGTAGGTCTCAAGACCTTATCCCCTAATTTATATCCTTTTTGTAATTCAGCTATTATTGTATGCTCTGGTTTTTCATTTGTAGGAGTCTGCATAACTGCTTCATGGAAATTCGGATCAAAAATTTCACCTTCAGCTGGAATAGTCTCCAAACCAGCTTTTGTCAATACATCTGTAAAATTTTTGTAAGCAAGATTATAACACTCTTTTACCTTTTCACAATCTTCCACTGTAGCTATGGCCTTAAGACCTCTTTCGAAATTATCTAGAACTTCTAACATTTTCTTTAAAGTATTTTCCGCACCATATTTTAAAAGCGCTTCACGTTCTTGTTCTTGACGCTTTCTATAATTATCAAAATCTGCTGCTAATCGAATATACTGATTATTCAACTGTTCATATTTCTCTTGATAAGGATTTTTTTCTTCTTGTTCCTGAGACTCATTAGCAGCATCAATTTGTTCATTTGCTACTTCTTCCTCTTCGACATTAGAATCTTCTTTTATTGTAGAATTTTGTTCTTGAACATTCATATCTTCTTTTTTATTTTCATTAGCATTATCAACTGCTTTTTTAAATGGATTTTCCATAATTTCTCCCCTTTATTAATCATTATATATGATAATTATAAGTTATCAAATCCAATATACAAGCAAAGTTTATTTTTTTTTAATAATTACCAAAAGAACTTGAACAGTAAAAATACTCAAACCCTCCTTGGGGTAAATGTTTTCCAAAGGAGGGTAGTTTTTTATTCTAAGTAGCGAAATTTTATGAAATTTTCTTTACAATTAAAGTGTGAGAAAGAGGTATTCCACCTTGTACTGCAGGACGATTAACAACTTGTCCATTAACATACATAACTGTCGAGCCGCCGCCATCTAAGTTCATTGCATTTACACAGCCCAACTCTTTCATTAAACTTGCTAGCTCCATCAATGTTAATCCTATTGATGAACCTTCTCTGCCATCAGCAGTTAACATAATTAAATGATTATCTTTAGTATATCCAATAGCCGTTCTAGGGTTTCTACCACCAACAGATGCTAGTTTTTGAGCAGTCATATCTACAAAAATTTCACCATTTTTTACAAGATATGGTCCACCACTTATTATATGGTTAACATTCTCCCATTCGGGATTTATTTTTATCTCCAATTTTACCTTTTTAGCATCTATTATTTTATTTAAATTCTTTTCTGCTCCTACAATAACAAATCCATTTTTCGGAATCCTATTACTTCCATAGCTCGTTCGAACAATTTTTCCATTCTCTACGACTATTTGTTTTCCATACCGAGGAGAAGGCGGAGAATTCTCGCCCCAATCCGCTGTATAAACAATTGTATGCACTGACAACATTCTAGGTTGATTGATATTATCAATTTTTAGCCCTCCTATGTTAGTTTCAACATTAGCTTTGAGCTGTATTCTTGCCATATCATAGCCATTATCAAATATACCCATTGCTACTCTGTCATAAACTGGTCCAGTATAAATTTTTTTATTTATCATCAAGGTTCCTAATGGAACTCCGGTTTGTGGTTTAAAATATCCACCATTTATTGCGACTATTGCATTTTCTCTTTTTGCCATTTGCGAAATTTTTGTTCTATTTGCTAAAGTATTTGATGCAATTGATGGTTCGATTGATAAACTTTCATTTACACCTTGTGAGAGTTCAACTATATTTATTCGAACTGGCTTATTGTTATAAAATCTAATCATTCTGACATGGCTAACACCTTTTTCTACTTCTACAATTTTTGAATTTTTATACTTACTAGATATTTCTTTGTTAAATTCACTTTCTATATTGTTGGTTTGTATTTTTAAATAATTAATGCTTGGGTTAGTTGCTATTAAGTTGCTTGTATCTTTTGCTGAAATGAATGAATTTTGAAAAACCAGAAGGCAAATTGCAATAATTACACCTGCTGCACTAGTTGCAGTTTTTTCTAATTGGGGTCTTTGTAAAATAATCGTATCCATAGCTCTCACCATTGTCTTTAAAGTTACAGGATACCTTTTTTATTAAAGAGTGGTGTGGGGCTATAACACTCTCGGGTGTAAATGTTTTTGTTGGTCTTTTAAGTAATTACCTCCATATTATTTACTTTGCCCTATTTTATTGTTTAGTTTTCAATTTACGAGAATTTTATCCTCTACTTTTATTATATCATACACTTAATACATTCTCAAGAGGGTTGTAATAAAATAATAATAATACTTTTGAACTATTTATTTATAGTACAAAATACACTTAATCTTAAATTTGTTTTTTTGTTATGATATTATTATGAGTCTATTATCAATTTTAAAAAAGAAATCTAATAAATCATTTTTTACAACACCTAGTCATAGCGGACAATTTTTTATTTTACATAAATTCTACCAATGGTATCGAGCTGATATTTCAGAAATTGATTTTTATGAACCTCAAAAAAAATTAGAACAAGCCGAAGAGTATGCAGCAAAAATCTATGGTACAAAATCTACCAACTTCTTAACTAATGGTTCAACAAGTGGTATTATAGCTTCTGTACTTGCATCTTGTAGACCTAATGATAAATTACTTATCTGGAGTAAAGCTCACAAATGTCATAGAAATGCTGGTATTTTAGCAAACGCAGAAATAATAGAGTATGAACTACCTTATAATTCTGAATGGGGAATATATGAAAAGTTGGATGTTTTAGAATTTGAAAAATTATTACTAAAACATTCTCCTAAAGCAATAATAATAACATCACCTTCTTATGAAGGGATTGTCTCTGATATTAAATCCTTTTCTGAAATATCTAAACGATTAGGTGTAATATTAATTGTAGATGAAGCACATGGTGCATTATACCCTTTTAGCGAACATCTTCCAGAAAGCGCTGTTAATTATGCCGACTTTATTGTACAGTCATTACATAAAACGGCAGGAGGACTGAATCCGACAGCTCTTTTACACTGTAATTGCGATTTAAATATAAAAAAAGCTTTAGAGCTAATATCTACAACATCACCATCTTATCCGATGTTAATGACTATTGAGGCTAATATTAAATTTTTAGCTTCAAAAAAGGGAAAGAAAAAAATTAATGAATTAATAAATAATATAAAAAACATTCGCACTAAACTTTCCAATATTGAATTCTATGGCGATGATATTACAAAAATATTAATAAAAAAACAAGGTATAAGTGGATTTAAGTTATCTGAAATATTGTATGACAAATTCAACATAGAGGATGAAAAAACAAACGAAAAATCCACTATGCTAGTCACTGGACTTGGAACTACTAAAGAGAAATTAATAAAACTTACCTATTTGATTAAGCTTTGAATTTCTTTAAATTTAGGATGTTTTGCACCTCTTAGCCATTCAAATAGAGCTATTTCAGTTGTAATAATATAAGCACCATTATCTTTCATTCTAGTAAGACCAGCTGAATATTCCATTTCAGCCCTACTTCCGCAAGCATCACTTATAACATGTACTTCATAACCCTCTTCAATAAGTGCTGCAACTGTTTGCTTAACACAAATATGAGTTTCTATTCCAAATATAACAATCTGTCTTTTCTTCATATTTTTAAGAACATCTTTCAATTCGTTAGTATTAAGAGCAGAAAAGTCTGTTTTTTCAAAATACTTTGCATTGGTCAAATTATCTTTTATAACAGGAACAGTATTTCCTAGACCTTTTGGATATTGCTCAGTCACAATAGTTGGAATATCTAAAACGTTAGTAGCTTTAGCTATAATTTCAGCTTTCTTCTCTAATAAAGGTTTATTAAATACCGCATTTAAAAGCTTTTCCTGTATATCTATTATTAAAACCAAAGATTCTTCTAAATTAAGCATTGTCATTTGTGCACTCCTTTTTAAATTCTATTATAAACTGTTCAAGCAAGTCTTCTAATATCCCTGCTTCAAATTCTTCTGTGTTAAAAGAAATCCTTTTCATATCCGACTTACCTTTTATATTTTCGTAAGTTATATCGATATTAATTTTAGTAAAACCAGCAGAAGAGACCCTAAAATTTGCTACAGCTATTCTATCTTTTATGCTCAACTCATAGCTATTACTTGTTACATTTTGTTCTATTTTCATCCCAAATAATTTACTATTAAAATTTTGTTGTACCTGAAAAAAAACAGGAACTATTACATTTTCTAGTCTCTTTTCAAAAGCCTGTCTGTAATTCTTAAAATTATTACCTATTATATTATCATTAGTTAACTTATCTTCATCCACATAATCTTTATCATAATTTATAGCAATATGCAATTTATTTAAAACTTCATTAATTAACTGTTCCCTCTTTTTATATAAAGCATTTGCAAATCCTGCATACATTTTTTCGGGAATAAACTCTCTTATCTTATCCCACAATTTCTGAGCAGATTCTATATCTGTATTAAATAATAATAAAAAATATTTATTAGGCGCATAATTTAATAAAATATCATTTTTTCTAATTACATTTAATATACAAGTCTCAATTTGATTTGCTTGTAATAAAAATTTAGTTTTCTCATTTGGCGATATTGCAACAATAATAGTTGGAATAGACTTATCATTAATTCTTTCTAACTCTTGTTCTAATATATATTTATAATCAATAAATACTTCATTATTTTTCGATATAATATTATTTTTTACTAATAATTCTCTATAATAAGATTTTTTCTCTAATATTGAAGAAAATCTGAGTGCAGCTAGTACTTTATACTTAATTTCATCATCTGATGTATATGGAGTTATATAATCACAAGCTCCATATTTCAAAACTTTATTTTTATATTCTAGACTTTCATTCAAATTAAATACAATAACAGGATTTTTAGCTAACACTTTTATTAACTCTAAAGCTCGTTTTTCATCGTTATTACTATTTAATATTATCAATGAAGTATCAAAAAGATAAACTTTATCTAAAAAAGATTCATAGTTAAAACGAAACAACTCATCACTCTTTCTTAGACTCAACCTAGGAATTATGTACTCAAAAAAGTCCAAATCATCTGATACCAAGACTATTTTATTTGACATATTTAATCCTAAGCTAATTCAGAAATTAACAACTCTGCTTTTTGCATAATAGTCTCTCTAAGATCTTCAATATCGGCAAAATCTATTCCTAATGTTTTTATAAAATCTTTATCCAAAGTACTCGGATTATAATTTTCTTGAACTAATTTATCAACTAAACAAACCAAGTTACAAGGCACCGGTATAGAAGACAAAGAAGGCGTATGGTGGTATGAAATTATATTAGCTAACAAAATTGGAAGCTGCCATCTCTTAGCTAATAAAGATCCTGTTTTAACATGATCAGAATCAAAATACTTACGTTCTGCATCTATTATATCTGCACCTTCTGAAACAGCAGAAAGAACTTTTGCATATAGCTTTTCATTCGTCATATGCAAAACAAGCTTACCGACATCATGGACAAATCCTGCAATAAAAGCTTCATCAGAATCCATAATTTTAGTAACATTTGCTAAATACTCACAGCCTGCTGCGACTCGCATTGAGTGTTTCCATAACTCTTTATCACCCTGATTTGACATCATAGGCTTCATAGCAACTGCAACAATAATATTCTTAACTTTTACCATGCCTAATAAAGATAATGCAATACTTATTGAACTTATCTGTTGAGAAAATCCATAATATGCAGAATTGACTAATGCTAAGATTTTTATTGTTAAAGACTGGTCATACATAACTATATCACCTAACTCTTTCATACTCGCAGTAGGTTTTTTCATTATATTTAGAGCCTTTACAATAACACTTGGCATAGCATGTATATCTTTAACATTATTTACTAATTCTATTGTTTTATCCATATTAATTCACCTTTTATTTACTATTTATACTTGCAAATGCTTCTTAATTGATAAAAAGCTACCTATAGCACCAAATGTTGACCCAATTAGTAATAAGGCTATTATCACTATATTTTGGGCATAGATTGGATTAGGTATATAAAAGAATTTATGAACTTCAATTAATAACCCTTGTATCCAATTCAATGGTAGAACCGCTATCACAGAAGAAATAAATCCATAAAAAGCACCTTGCATAATTAAAGGAGTTTTTATATACCAGTTACTTACTCCCATTAGCCTCATTATCTCTATTTCCTCTTTTCTAGACTGAATAACCAATTGAATTGTATTGTTTATTATAGTAATAGTAAGTGCTGCAGAAATGATTATTACAAAAAACATTGAAGTATTAACGACTTTTGTTAAAATCTGCATTTTTTTGACTAATTCTTCTGCATAGCCCATATCGTCAACACCAGAAATTGATTTTATCTGCTCACAGACATATTTAATATTATCAGGTTTATCAACTCTTACTCTTAGAGTGTCAGGTAAAGGATTTGCAACATCATGCATACCATACTCTTGCTTAAAACTATTCCAAGACTCTTCTTTAGTTTTTAAAGTCACAGACTTTACATGTTCTATATCTTTTATACGGTTCTTTATAACTTCAGGAGATCTATCAGCAGAAGTATTTGGTTTCAAGTAAACTGATATTTCAAGAACATTTCCCAACTCATTTGCGAAAGTTGATAAAGAAAGAGTAAATCTGAATAATACGCCAAATATAGTCAAAATTGCTGCCATTGTGGTTATTATAACCAAATTTATTATCCCTGTTCGCTTTATATCATTTACAGCTTCTTTTACAATTCTATATGCAATACGCAACTCACACAACCAATCTTTTGGAATGTGCTTTTTAACTTGCTTTTTTAGTTGCTGTCTGCTATTGTCCATAAGTACCTGCCTGAATATCTCTAATTATTTCACCATGTTCTAGTGTCAAAACTCGTTTTCTAAATCTATCAACCAATGTATAGTCATGCGTAGATACTATTACAGTAATACCTCTTTGATTAATTTGTTCAAGAATCTGCATAACTTCTAATGAATTTTTAGGATCTAAGTTACCAGTAGGTTCATCTGCTATAAGTAAAGGAGGTCCATTTACCAACGCTCTTGCTATACTTACACGCTGCTGTTCTCCACCAGAGAGTTCAGAAGGCTTTGCCTTTGCTTTATCTAAGAGTCCAACAACTTTTAAAGCTCCAGTTACTCTAGTTCTTATATCTGAAGAACTTATACCTAAAGTTCTTATCACATAAGCTATATTATCGTATACAGTTTGGTTTTGTAACAATTTATAATCTTGAAAAACTATCCCCATACACCTTCTTAGATTTGGAACCTTCTCTGGAGGCAAGTTTGCAATATTAATACCCCCAATTAAAACTGTACCGGTAGTAGGAGTTTCTTCTTTATATAACATTTTCATCAAGGTAGACTTTCCTGCACCTGATGCACCTGTTATAAAGACAAATTCACCTGATAAAATATCCAAATTAATATTTTTTAATGCATAGTTATTCTTATATTTTTTTGTAACCGATCTTAACTGTATCATTTCTTTAACTCAATAACCTTTTTCACAATACTATCAGCATCTAAATTATAAAATTTTATCAACTCTTCTGGAGTTCCACTTTGTCCAAAAGTATCGTTTATACCTATTCTATGAACCTTTGTTGGATAGCTTTCCGCTATACATTCACAAACTGCAGAGCCAAGTCCACCAATAATAGAATGATTTTCTACCGTTATAACAAAATTAGTTTTCTTAGCACTATTTAATATAGTTCCACAATCTAAAGGTTTTATAACAGGAGTATTTATAACCTCTGCACTTATGCCTTTATTCTCAAGGATTTCTGCTGCTTTTAAAACCTCGGATATGACATCTCCGCAAGTAACTAGAGTGACATCTGAACCCTCTTTTAATATAACAGCTTTATTTGGATCAAACTTATAATCATCACCAAAAACACAAGGTACATTCATTCTTGAAAGTCTTATATAAACAGGACCTTGATATTTAGAAGCATACTCAACAATTTTTTTCGTTTGAATATAATCTCCAGGCACAAAGACCATCATATTTGGCAAACCTCGCATTAAGGATATATCTTCTAACGCCTGATGACTAGCACCGTCTTCTCCAACAGTAATACCACCATGAGCACCTATAATCTTCACATTAGCTTTCTGATAACAAATAGAATTTCTTATTTGATCATAAGCTCTTCCTGTTGCAAATACAGCAAAAGTTGCTGCAAATGGAATCTTTCCTTCTAGTGATAATCCCAATGCAGTAGTCATAAGATTTTGTTCTGCAATTCCTACATCAAAAAATCTATCAGGAAAAGATTTTGCAAAAATTGAAGTTTGTGTAGAGCCCGATAAATCAGCATCTAAAGCAACGATATCCTTATTAAGACTACCTAGTTCAGCTAATGCTTCACCAAAAGCACCTCTTACGGATTTTTTTAGTTCATAGTCTATTTTTACCATAATTCCCCTTCTTAAAAAAATTATATCATAAACTATGAAAAACTGCTAAACTTTTTTAAGATTTAAAATAGTCACATATTAATTTTTCTTTTTTAGGTAAAACTCTTTTTAAACAATCTATTAAATTATTCTTTTCAAGTTTTTCTAACTCTTTTTTTAATATTGCTTTTTCTAAAATCAAAGAATTATACAAACTTTCAAAAGCTTGATTTGAAGCTTGGTGTAAATGTAATTTTTTAATTTCTAACTCTTTTTGGTAAATTAGTTTTTTTATCTGATTCTTATTCACAAAAGACCTCTTTATTTAGATTATATCTATTAATTATAAAAATCAATCAATCTTTTAGTGTATTAATTTATCTACATATCTTAATATCTTAAATTTAAATATATATTTGAAAGTTTATAGATTTATTAAGAATTGTAACAAATATTATAGAAGCTGAAATTAGATATTTTATATTTACTTTATATATATGTAAGATTTAAAAAAGGTATAAGAAAATGGCAAACACAGCAGCATTATTAGGAAATTTATTAAACACAAACGCAGATATTAACTACTATACACAACAATCAATTTTTTGGAATGCTAAGTATGAAGCTAATAGCGCTAAATTACAAGAGCAAGTCAAGTACGAACAAAAATGGCAAAGTGCATTTGACTCAGCTATTGATAATACAAAAGATTTAACTGCTAGTGGTGTAACAGTTAGAGCAAACAACCAAAGTGAATATATTGCTGATTTATACGCACATGCAAAAGTTAAGCAATACAGCGAAGAACTTTCTTTAGAATTAGCTGATTTAGATATTGAATATGATACTATGAAAACTATGTATGACACAATGCTTGAAGAATTAAGAGCACAACAAGAATCAGAAAAGACTGCTACTTCAACAGCTGCTCAAGATACAGGTCTATTACAATCATAGTAATAATTAATGAGGATTTAATCCTCATTAATAAACCTTTGAAGCATTGTACATTAAAGAAGCTATGGTCATTGGACCCACACCACCTGGAACTGGAGAAATATATTTAACAGTCGGTTCAACTAAATCAAAATCAACATCTCCAGTGAGCTTGCCATTGGAATCTCTAAAAATTCCAACGTCAATAATAACAGAATTTTTCTTAACCATCTTACATCTTACAATTTTTTTACCAACCGCAGATACGACGATATCAGCGGTTTTTATTTTATCTTCTAAATCCTTAGTATATGAATGACATAAGGTTACAGTTGCATTATTATTTATAAACATTTGAGCCATAGGCTTTCCAACAATAGTTGAACGTCCTATTACAACAACGTCAGCACCTTCAATTTTAATATTATATTTTTTTAATAACATTATAATTCCCTGAGGCGTAGCCGGATAAAAATACGGTTCAATCCCAATAGAGAGTTTACCCACATTCTCAGGAGTAAAACCATCGACATCCTTTTTAGGAGAAATAGTAGTTATCACTTTATTCTTATCTATATGTCCTGGCAATGGCAGCTGTACTAATATCCCAGTGATATTTGGATTATTATTTAACTCTTTAATTTTATGAAGTAGTTCTTCTTCTTTAATATTAGCATCTAACTTTATTATAGAAGACATAATCCCAACTTTTTCGGCTGCTAATTTTTTATTTCTCACATATATTTCACTTGCAGGATTATCCCCAACTAAAATTACTGCTAAGTGTGGTGTGACATTCATTTTAGAAACACGTTCTTTAACATCATCTAAAATTTCTAAAGAAACTTTTTTACCATCTAAAAGCATTACATATTCTCCTGCGGTAAGTTTAAACGATAATAAAATTGCTTTACTGAATCAACTACGATTTTAGATTTTTTTTCTAAACAACCTTTTGATAAATCAGGATCATACTGGATAGTTCCTAAAATATCAAATTCTGATGAGGATAATTGTTCTGAGACTAGAGACAAATCTAAATCGCTATTTTTATTTAAGATTACACCTAACTGCCCCCCTGCAGCATATTTTGCAGAAAACTCATTTATTCTTTTTGCTAAATGTATAGAATCTACAGTAGGATTTGCTACAATTACTGCTAAATCAATATCAGTATCGACAAGCTGATTTAAGTATTTTAAATCAAACTCACAATCAAAAATTACAAAATCATACCTATCTATTAATTTTTGACATGAATTATTAATTTGCTCGGTAATTGGGCATCTGCAATCTTTTGAGCCAACTAGCCAAGATACAATGATATCTACATTATCAGACAAAGAAACTATTATATCTTCCAAAGCCCATTCTACATATTCTTGTTTTGTCATACCTTGCGGAATACCAGTTTTATATTCATGCTTTCCACTTCTGATTCCATAAATAGTATTTCTTATATCCAGACCAAAAGAATGAGATAGCTCACTTGTAAGATCATTATCAAATAACAAAATAGATTTTTCAGGAAAGTACTCCTTTAAAATCTCTAAAAAAGCCTTTGCTATAGTCGTTTTACCACTACCACTTTTACCAGTTATTGCAATTTTTATTGTCAAAACTTACCTCTCATAGAACTAAATATATTTTCTAATTTAACATAAAAATAATATTATACAAATAAAAAAGCCTTGAAACTTAAGATTCAAGGCTTTTCTCTCTTATATCCTATAAAACTAATCTTCTTTAGAATCAGTTCCTACAGCTAAATCAGGTGCTCCAAACATACCTTCAATTTCTTCTAAAATTGCAGAAGGCTTACGAGCTTGATTTCTCTGAGCTGCTCTTTTTTGAGCCTCTTTATCACGTTCTTCATTAGCGCAAGATAAGTGATAGAAACCAGTGCCTGCAGGTATTAAACGACCAATAATAACGTTTTCTTTTAAACCTCTTAATAAGTCTTTTTTACCTTCTACTGCAGCTTCTGTAAGAATTCTTGTAGTTTCTTGGAATGAAGCAGCTGAAATGAAACTTTCTGTATTCAATGAAGCTTTAGTAATACCTAATAACATGTATTCGCAAGTTGCTTCTTGACCATCATGTTCTCTTACAGCTTTGTTTTCATTTTCGAAAGTTTGAACTTCTACCAGTTCTCCAGGTAATAAGTTTGTATCACCAGAATCAATAATACGAACTTTCTTTGTCATCTGACGAACAATTATTTCAATATGCTTATCAGCAATTTCTACACCTTGAGAACGATATACTCTTTGAACTTCATCAACTAAGTATTGTTGTGCTTCCTCTGGTCCACATAGTCTTATTACATCATGTGGATTCAAAGGACCGCTTGTTAAAGGTTGACCTTTTTTAATTTTTTGTTTATTTTGAACAACAATACTTGCATCTATAGCAAATTTAATTTCAGTTCTGCTACCACCTTCAGAAGCTAAGAACAATCTTGGTACATCATCTT
Source organism: Candidatus Gastranaerophilales bacterium (assembly GCA_944325535.1). Taxonomy (GTDB): domain Bacteria; phylum Cyanobacteriota; class Vampirovibrionia; order Gastranaerophilales; family Gastranaerophilaceae; genus CAG-196. The sequence continues at coordinate 5,698 of CALVAL010000013.1, read as the reverse complement.
CCACTTCGATTTCAGCTACACCATCATATTCTGCTAAAATTGCACAATCTTTTGGTTTTCTTGCTTCTAATAATTCTTCAACTCTTGGAAGACCTTGAACGATATCGCCTGTTTTTTCTCTTTCAAATACTAATGTTGCAAGCATATCACCTCTTAATACAAGAGAACCAGCTTCTACTTGTAACATAGTACCAGGGCTAATCAAATAAGGACGACCATTTCTAATAGTAACAGACTTATCAGTAACATCTACTATTTGACCAGAAACTGTAGCAATTTCTCCTGAAGATGCTAATTCTGAATCAATTTTTATAAATGAACCTTTCTTAACTGAAGGTTTAGATTTTGTAGAAATTACTGTCTCGTAATTAGCACTATTTAATAACAAACGTCTTGATTCAGTAACATCACCCTTTATTGATGCAATACCATCATTTATAGCTAGAACTTCTGTTTTTGCAATAGGAGTTCTTGGATCAATAACTTGACCATTTTCTACTAATAATTCAGTCTGTAAAGAGCTATTCATCTTAGAATTACCTTCTAACTCACGACGAACAATTAGAGTTTCTAAAACGACTATCTTCAATTCGCCATTGCTATCAAGTTCTACTAGCCCTTTCAAATGAGATAAATATCCTTGCATTTGAAGTACTAAACTTGTTCTTGTAAGAGTCGCACCATCTAAATTTCTTACTCTTGCACCGTCTTTATATTGCAATTGAGTTACTGGAACGATATCTATTAATTCATCAGTTGAATCAAATTTAATTGAAACATCTTTTTGATCAATAAACATAGGTTGAACAGGTCTTACAAGAATTTGAATAGGTTTATCTTCTAAAGATTCTTCTTCTAATGATGATGTATCGATTTCTTCATCTAAATCATCAATATCAAGATCATCAAAATCCATTTCCATTATTGTTACTATAGAAGTTTCTTTAGCTTTTATACCTTTAGCAATTGTTGTTCCAGCTTCGACGACAGAACCTTCTTCAACCTTTAATTCTGATACATTTGGCAATGTATGAACTTCGCCTGGACGTATAGTCACTTCATGAATTACATCATTGAATTCTTTAAATTCAACAATACCATCAATGTGACAATATATATCCTTAACAACTTCAGTTCCTGCTGTTACAAATGTACCATTTTCTACCATTCTTAAGGTAGAATCTTTATTTACTTGATGAACTTCTTCTGGAATAAATACGATATTACCAGGTTTTTTAACTATTTGATTATCATCAACTTCAATATCTATATATTTAATTTCACCAGAAGAAGTTACTGAACATTCATCATCAATTAACTCAGCAATTATCATACCGTTTTCAACAGTAGTATCAATTGGAGCTTTTACGATGAATTTTTCTCCAGTATTATCAACTGTCCATAATTGTTCTTTTTTAGTCTGCTCAAATTTTGCATTTGAAGGAGCTAAAGATGCAATTACAATAGTAATCTCTTTACCTTGAACAATTTTATTTATTTTATTTTTACCAGATTTAACTTCTTCAACAACTAAATCTTCTGAATATCTAACTTCGCCACCATGTTCAGAAATCATAATTGTTTCAGCTAATTTATCTCCAGCTTTTACTTTTTGTTCATCAGCTACTAGAACTTTAGAACCACCAGGTAAATTGTATACATCACCGCCGATAATCCATACAATACCGTTTTTGTTAGCAGTTCTAGAAATATTACCTTGTCTGTCTTTCTTTTCATCTGCAACAAAATCCTCAAAAAGAACTTCACCAGACATATCAGCATTGATATCTTTTGTAGCTTTTTCTGTCAAACGACCTGAATCATTTGAATTAGGTTTATATTCTGCTAATTTAAAATCTTTTTCAATTTCCATACCATTTTCAAAGAAAACTACTGCACCTGCAGGAATATGGTATTTAACAGATTTTTTACCTTTAACTTCTATATCAGCTTCATAAATTGATACTCTTACAACATCACCGTGACGAGTTCTCAATTCACGAGTCTTAATCTTAGAATCAACAGTACCAGCTTCTGACGCATGAATTTCTCTTGTAGCTTCTTTTACGCCAACAGCACCACCTGTGTGGAATGTTCTCATTGTAAGCTGTGTACCAGGCTCACCAATTGATTGAGCAGCTATAATACCAATTGCTTCACCTACATCTACAAGTTTTTGAGTAGTTAGTGCCCAACCATAACACTTTTGACAAACACCATATTCTAAAGAACAAGTTAAACCTGATCTAACTTTTAATTCTTGTAGATTTAGATGAGAAATTTTCTTAATATCTTTTCTGTCCATCGTAGTATTTTTTGCAACTAGCAATGTCTTTCCATCTTCATCAAAAATATCTTGAGCAACTGTTCTTCCTAACAATCTATCTATTAATGGAACAATTACATTATCACCATCACAAATAGGTTTCATATTAATATATTTATCACCACCGCAATCTTCTGCACGGATGATTACGTCTTGAGCAACGTCAACCAGACGTCTTGTCAAATAACCAGAGTCAGCTGTTTTTAACGCTGTATCTACAAGACCTTTTCTTGCGCCATAAGATGAAATAATGTATTCAGTAACTGATAGACCTTCTTTAAAGTTAGATGTAATAGGTAAATCGATAATCTGACCTTGTGCGTCTGCCATCAAACCTCTCATACCTACTAATTGTGATACCTGAGATAAGTTACCTCTTGCACCTGAGAATGCCATCATATATACAGGGTTTAATTTATCAAAATTCTCTACCACTTGTTCTGTTAATTTTGCAGTTGTTTCAGACCAAGTATCAATAACCTTTGTATATCTTTCTACTTCAGTAATTTCACCTTTTAAATAGCGATTAGTTGACTTTTCTATTTCTGCTTCAGCTTCTTTTAATAAATCTTTTTTAGATTCAGGAACTGAAAGATCGGCAATAGAAATAGTAACACCTGATTTAGTAGCATATTTATAGCCTAAATTTTTCAATGTATTAGCAAGCTCAGCAGTCTTAGCACCGCCATACTCTAAATACATTTGAGCTAGTAATTTATTCAACCCCTTCTTATCCATCTGTTTATTGATGAAATCTGGAGTATGAGTTTTATGTGTATAAGTATTTTCCATATTACAATTTCCTCAATTATTTTACTTCTAAGCTAGTGCTTTTCTTACTGCTTCGTTGAATATAATTCTACCTACTGTAGTTTCTATTCTCTTACCTTTTTCGTCACGAACTACAATTTTATCATGTAATGTTATGACCTTAGCCTCTAGAGCTGATATTGCATCCTGGAAGCTATAGAAATAGCCTTGAACATCTTGCTCAGGATCTTTCATAATAGTTAAGTAATACATACCTAAGACCATATCCTGAGAAGGAGTAATAATAGGCTTACCATTTGCTGGAGCTAGAATGTTATTAGTAGCTAACATAAGCATTCTTGCTTCTGTTTGAGCTTCTATTGATAGAGGTACGTGAACAGCCATTTGGTCACCGTCGAAGTCAGCGTTGAATGCTGTACAAACTAGTGGGTGTAATTGAATAGCACGACCTTCTACTAATTTTGGTTCAAATGCTTGAATACCTAATCTGTGTAAGGTTGGTGCACGGTTCAACATAACCGGATGACCGTCAATTATCTCTTCCAAAATATCCCAAACTCTTGCATCTGATCTTTCAATCATTTTCTTTGCAGATTTAATGTTTTGAACGAATCCTCTTTCAATTAGTTTATTAACTACAAACGGCTTAAACAACTCAATTGCCATTTCTTTTGGTAAACCGCATTGATTTAATTTCAAAGTAGGACCAACAACAATTACAGAACGACCTGAATAGTCAACACGTTTACCTAATAAGTTTTGACGGAAACGACCCTGCTTACCTTCAATAATATTAGATAAAGATTTTAATGCTCTATTATTTGGACCTACAACAGTTCTACCTCTTCTACCATTATCGATTAGAGCATCAACTGCTTCTTGTAACATACGTTTTTCGTTTCTTACAATAATTTCAGGAGCACCCATTTCTAATAATCTTTGTAGACGATTGTTTCTGTTGATTACACGTCTATATAAATCATTTAAGTCAGAAGTAGCAAATCTACCACCATCTAATTGAACCATAGGTCTCAAATCAGGAGGAGTTACCGGTAATACATCCATTACCATCCAAGTAGGATCAGTTTCAGAAGAAATTAAAGAATCTAATAATCTTAATCTCTTGATTAACTTACCTTTTCTTTGAACAGATGTAACATGACCTGCTAATTCAGATCTAATTTCTTCTGCTAGTTCTTTTACATTTATTTCACTTAAAAGTTGCTTAATTGCTTCAGCACCAATTCCAACTTCTAACTTAGATTCTTCATTTTCCATAATGAAATCTTCATATTCTTCTTCTGTTAAAAGCTGTAATTTCTTAAATGGGCTGTCAGCAGGATCTAGAACAACATAGTTATTAAAGTAAATAACTTGTTCTAAATCTTTTAAAGTCATATCCAAAAGTAATCCTAAGTAAGATGGAATACCTTTTAGGAACCATATGTGAGAGACTGGAGCAGCCAATTTTATGTGGCCCATTCTGTGACGTCTAACTTTTGAATCAGTAACTTCAACACCACAGCGTTCACATATAATACCTTTATGACGAACTCTTTTATATTTTCCGCAATAACATTCCCAGTCTTTTGTTGGCCCAAAAATTCTTTCACAGAAAAGACCATCTCTTTCTGGTTTTAGAGTTCTATAGTTAATAGTTTCAGGTTTTGTAACCTCGCCATAAGACCACTTCAAAATTCTTTCAGGTGAAGCAATGCTTATGCGTATATAATCAAAATAATCAATACTTGTAGACAATTTCCTATCTCCTTATATTTCGCCTAACGTTGTTGAAGTTTCAAAGAAGTTAATATTTAACAACTCTGAATCAATATCTGATAAAGTTCTCTTTGGAGCTGCTTTGCGCAAATCTTCCATATCAGACATCAAGTCTACTTCCATACCGTTTTTCTTAGCAACTGTAATATCTAATCCGATACTTTGCAATTCTCTTACAAGTACCTTAAATGATTCCGGAATACCAGGTCTTGGAATATTATCACCCTTAACTATAGCTTCATAAGCTCTGTTACGTCCGTTTACATCATCTGATTTGATAGTCAACATTTCTTGAAGAGTATAAGCTGCACCATAAGCTTCAAGTGCCCAAACTTCCATTTCTCCAAATCTTTGTCCACCAAATTGAGCCTTACCACCTAAAGGTTGTTGTGTAACTAATGAGTAAGGACCAGTTGAACGAGCGTGGATCTTATCATCTACTAAGTGAACTAACTTCAAGATATATGAAAGACCAACTGCAATAGGTTCATCAAATGGTTCACCAGTTCTACCATCGATTAAATATACCTTACCATCTTCTCTTACCCAGTCACAACCTGATTCTTTAATACCTCTTAAAAGCTCAGCTTTAGTTGCGATTTCAGATTGGTTATCGCCATATCTTTCATCAAAAGAAGGAGCTTCATAGTGTTCTTTAGTCAAGTATGCTGCTAAACCTAATAAGCATTCATAAGTTTGACCAACGTTCATACGAGAAGGAACACCTAGTGGGTTCAATACGATATCTACCGGAGTACCATCAGGTAAGAATGGCATATCTTCTTTTGGAAGAATTCTTGATACGATACCTTTGTTACCGTG
>CALVAL010000012.1 GCA_944325535.1 Candidatus Gastranaerophilales bacterium | reverse complement strand
TCAATTTAGAAGTCTTTTGTTCCTCTAATCAATATTGATTGAGGTGAAAAATTTTTTTCTAAACTATTTAATTTTTGTGGGGATTTTTTTAAGAAAAAGATAATAACTTTTTCTTAACTTCTAAACTTAATTTTTATCCCCATCCTAGCCTTCCCCTATTGGGGAAGGGAACTCTAATATTCAATTTTTGCATAAGTTTGTATAGTAAAAAGTCTAAAATTTCTTCTAAACTTATAAACTACTCAACTTATCAACTTTTCTATTTTATTCTTTGGGGTACTTTTTTATTATTAATTATAATTTAATACATCATGATAAAATTAATCATTTTTTAATAATTCAAAAAATCTCAAAACTAAAAAAATTATCTTATAGTGCTTCTTTCAAGAGCTCTTACAAATTTCGTTGGCAAATTCTCATTTGGATTAATTGAGCCTACTAAAATAGTCTTACAACCCAATAGTTTTCCTGCAAGTATATCTGTAAGTGGTCTATCACCAATCATTACAGCACAAGAGGGTTCTATACTAATAGATTCAAGATATTCTTTCATCACTTTAGGATTTGGCTTATTTGCATGACCTATTACTCTACAAGGAGCTATTTTAGAAGCATTTTCAATATATTCTTTACTTTTATTATTAGAAATTATTGCTACTTCAAAATCTTTTAGGAATGTATTAAACCATTCCACAGTCTCCGGTAAAAAATTTGCAGATTTAGAGACCATAACTGTACTATCTAAATCAAACATAAGGCATTTTATGCCTTTAGTTTTCAATTCTTGAAAATCTATTTCATAAATATTTTTTAAGTTATAGTCAGGCTTTAAAAACATCTCTAATCTCCAAAAGAACATTTTTGAATTTCATTTACATCTATATTTATTCATACAAGGCTTTTAGTTTTACATAAGAGCCAAAATACATTTACCCCCCACCCTTGATTCCAACAGTTCTTGCTAGAGCATATTGAAACTCTTTCGGTGCTTGGGTTAGTCTTACTAAAAGCTCATCATTTGTATTTGCAAGCTCTAATTCTTCCCCTTTCATATTTTTTATCTCTATTACTTGGGTAATAAACTTTTCAGATGGAGAAATTATTTCTATATCTTCATTTTTATTAAATTTATTTTTTGTTTTAATCTTATACCAGTCACTAGCTTGAGGCTCTAGCTCTGTTGTATTTATACCTTCTGAATTATATTTTTCGCCCCAAAACTCACAAAGGAAATCAGCACCAGCTAGTCCTTTAGAAATATCATAACTATATCCGTCTTTCGGATATCCTTCACCTAAATAGAAACCTGTAGTATAACCTCTATTTCCGACCTTGAGCAATTCTTCGAAATAAGACTGCATATCAGCATTCGGATTTCTTAATACTGCATCTATTGCTTCTCGATAAGCTTTCGCAACAGCTGAAACATAATATAGACTTTTTGTTCTTCCTTCTACTTTGAATGAGTCAATACCAGCTTCAATCATTTCTTTTAAGTGACGAACAAGACAAAGGTCTTTTGTACTTAAAATATGAGTTCCTTTTTCGTTCTCGGCAATTTCATAATATTGTCCTGGACGAGTCTCTTCTACAAGCTTGTAGCTCCATCTGCAAGGCTGAGAACAATTGCCTGAATTAGCTTTTCTTTCACCATTTGTCATGTAATCACTTAAAAGACATCTTCCTGAAAAAGATACGCACTGAGCACCATGGATAAAACATTCTAATTCCATATCAGGGACTTTTTGCTTAATTTCTGCAACATCTTTTATCGGAAGCTCTCTGGCTAAAATTGCTCTTGTAGCTCCCATATCTTGCCAAAATCTTACAGCCTCATAGTTTAAAATATTAGCTTGAGTACTAACGTGTATATCCGTATTTGGCATATATTTTTTAGCCAATCTCATAATGCCTACATCACTTATAATTAAGGCATCAGGCTTAGAATCAACAATTTTATCCATACAAGCTTCAAGAGCTTTTATATCACTATTAAATCCAAAAATATTTAATGTTAAATAAGCCTTCGCACCCATTTTTTTTGCAGTATCTATTGCATAAGCAAGATTATCAAGAGTGATTAATTCACCCTTTCTCATTGCTCTAAGGCTAAAATCTACAACTCCTAAGTATACAGCATCAGCACCGTATTTAATTGCATATTTTAATTTTTCAATATTGCCAGCTGGCATTAATAATTCAGGTCTAATCATAATAAAATTCTAGCATAAAAATTTTGGAGAGATATATTATTTTAGTACAACCTCTATTTCAAATTTTCTATTCCAAGGGTAAATATATTCTGTATCAAAATCTATATTAAATAAATCTTTTAAAATATTTTCATAAAAAAACATTTTGGGTTTTATATCTTCAGGATAAGAAATCTCACCTCTCACATTTGCTTGATAAGCCCAATCATCTAAAAATCTTATTATTTGTAACTTTTTAAATGCTGACTCATTGTATTTATTTGCTTCGAATTTAAATTTTGCTGCAGCAAGTAGTGAACCTAAAGAATTTGCACTAGTATTCCAAGCAGAATATCCATAAAAATTTGTTAAATCAATTTTTTCTAGTAAATCTTTAACAAAATTATTATCAGCACCATTAGCATATCTTACATCTGCTATGCAATAAGGCTTATTGGGGATTTTGAGATTATTTTTATATTTTTCAGGAGTATCCCAGCCCATAACTAATTCACCTTGTTTTTTTACAAAATTATTAACAATAAGTATAAGATCTGCTTGCTCAAAATTATTTACATATTCAAACCCTCCTAATTCCAGCTGGCCTTTTACAGATTTTTCTATAGAAACATCTTCATAATTAGAAATAGAATTTTTATACTCCGGCTCAGTAAATTCTACATAGACTTTTATATTCTTTTGAATAGCTCTTGCAAGAAGCATAAGTGGGATTTCATCAGCACCTGTTTTTGTTTTTCCGCCTAAACTTTCCAACTCTTTTGCTTCATCTACGTTAAGTCCAAATTCTGCACAATCATCTTTTGAAAAAATTAAGCTTTCAAATAACCCCTCTTTTTGCCATTCAAGATACATTTTATTAATTTCAAAATTTCGCTTTCTAGTTGCAAGATAATCTTCTAAAATATAATCAGGAACTCCACTATTAATTTTTCCACCAGAATATGAGTATTCAAAAATTTTCTTACCATATTCAGACCAGTATTCTTTTTCCTCCTCATTATAATTATTATTAGAAATTCTCATAATACTAGAAAAAGCATACACCTTCTTATCAGCTAATATTGGTCTCAGCTCCTGCATTCTAGTTTTTATTTCTTCTAAGCTATCGTTTATCCTTCTTGATGGAATTAGACCTCCATAAGCAAGTGTATCAAGTGATAGCACCATACAATCTGTCTTTGGTAAATTTTTTATCCACTCAAAAATACTTTTTATATCTGCACTTTTATTCAAGTCTCCAAGAAATTCTCTAGGAGGAATAAATAATTCAACATCATTATCAATATTTGCAATATCTTTTGCAAGATTATAACACACTGGTCGATTATCAATTGGAATAAAACATATTTTCATATAAAACTACCTATTAAACTAACTAAGGATATTCTATTACAAAAAAGGCTTACTAAATAGTAAGCCTTAAAATTTCTCTCTCTTCCAAAATTACGCTTGTATATTATTTTTGCTAAGACTTGCTTTAAGTCCTCTTGCTAAATCGTGACGACCACTTTTTTCATAAATAGCAGTCATTGATTCTAAAAATTTTAAATTATCAACATTAGGATTTGATTGATTTACAGGAGCTGTATTCACAGGAGTTGTATTTTTCTTAACAGCAGGTTTAACAGCAGTTTGAACATTATTTTGTCTTGGCTGTTGCACCATTGATGCTATATGTTGTTCAGCAGGTTGATTTACATAATTTCTAAGCTTTGGATTATGTATTTGAGCGCCTTCATATGGATTTCTATTTTCTCTTTGATAAGCATTTAAGCCATAATTAACAGTTGTAAACGGTTTTTCTACATTTACATAAGAATTTCCGATTTGTTGAGGGCCTCTATACATTTCAATTTCACGTTCATTAAGACTTTGACTAAGTCCGATTTTCATATCAGGTTCTTTACGTTTGAACAATCTTACTACTGCAAATAGTAATAGCCCAATTAATCCAAATGAGAAGACTTTATTAGCAGTATCTGATACAGTATCTTCATCAACAGAATCTTTTAGCCCCTCTACAGCTGAAGAGTTTTTTAATTTATCAAACAAAGGAGAAGTCTTTGCTGTTGCTATATCTTCGTTATAAATAGGAGCATAGCTATCTACAGGATTGCTTAACTTCAAATTTTGAGCTTCATTTTTCTTAGGAAGAATTGGAGCTAATGAATCAAAAGACACACTTGTTCCTGCAGCATTTTCTGCTTGGAAAAATATACTTATTCCATTTCCGCTTGGTTCAACCATAACCGTATCTACATTGGATACGTTATTATAAACTGTATTCAAAGTCTTTGAAGCTCTTATATCTTTTAAATCTAAAGTAATCTGATTAGGAGCTTTAACTGTCTTTTTAACATCTACAGCCTTATCTGACACCAAAACTATATTATATGTATCTTTTACAGGCACAATCTCAATTGTCTGTAATACATTATCTTCTGCAATTGCACTAAGCATTGATAAAAACATCCCTAAAAACAACAACGTTCTTTTCATAAAATATACTCTCTCTCCCTTGATATTAGTGTACATGATTGGCATGACCATGCCATCAATCAACGGGTTAGAATTTTATTTTCATTTATAGACCATATGGTCTATAAAGTTTGGTAAGTTATTTTTTTATATTTTTATGCAAAAAGTCCACTAAATCAGCAACTCGATATCGACCAAAAGAATATGATAATAGGGCAGCCTCACAACCTAAACAAGAGGTTAATACATATTTTGCTTTTGTCTTTTTTATATTTTCAAATTTTTTCTTAAATATTTTTGAAAAGATTGAATATTCACTTATTTTAGTAATTCCATTTAGCCCACAACATTCGTCATATCCATCCATTTCAACATATTCTAAATTTTTAGTATTATTTAAAATCCATAAAATATCAGGGAAATTATCAATATTACAAGGCTTATGATATGTAACTTTAATTTTATTTTTAAGTTCCAGCTGTAAATTATTTGATTTTAAATATTCATAAATATTTTTAATATTATAATTTTCTGGCAAATAACTTTTGATTGTTTTTTCACAACTTGCACAAGTCGTAATGATATCAAAAGTTTCATATTCAGAAATCTTTGATAAAAAATTATCCCTATATTCTTCAAAAGTTTTCTTATCACCTCTTACATAAAAAGGAATTCCACAACATTCAAAATCTGGAGTAATAACCTCAATCCCTATTGAATTTAATATCTTAACAACTGCTTCATTTCCTTTAATTTTACTTCCACAACCACCAAAATAGATAACCTTTTTCTCAAATTTTTTGCTTTGTATTTTTTTACTAAAAAAATTTAAAAAACTAATCCCAATTCCAAATATAAATTTTTTTTGAAAAATAGATACCAATTTTTCTATTTTACTGGTCTTAAAATATTCAGCCTTTGCAGAAGCGATTACATCAACTACATCAATATCACTAGGACAAAACTTTGAACATTTTCCACATTTTAGACATAAATCTAAATACTTATTTAGATTTTTTGTCATTTTTAGCTCCCCCTTTAATAATCCCTGAAGCATTATAAATTGACCACGTGATACTGTACAGTCATTGCCTGTAATTTTATATATAGGACATTCTGCCTGACATAGACCACATTTAGAGCAAGAATGAAGAGTTTCTTTATATTCAGCTAATTCTTTCATATTAAATATTTTAAAGCAAATAATTTTTGTAGTAAAATGTGGGGAGGAGTAAATGTAATTGAACTGGTCAGTCAATATACAAGTTAATGAAAATAAGAATATTATAAGCTGGAGTCATAAGCTATGATTGATACAATTAAACAATCTCAATTAGAACTAGATAGAGAATCTGCAAAAAGAACTATTGCATCAGAAATTGAAACTATAAAAGAATTAGAAAAATCTTTAAGTGCAGAAGCTTTGACAAAGACTCTTGATTTTATGCAAAATTCAAAAGGTAGAATAATAATCACAGGAATGGGCAAATCTGGACATATAGGAAAGAAAATTGCAGCCTCTCTTGCTTCTACTGGCACTCCTTCATTTTTTGTACACCCAGCTGAAGCAAGTCACGGGGATTTGGGAATGATAACAGAGGATGATGTAGTAATTGCAATTTCTAATAGTGGTGAATCACGTGAGTTAATTGATATTTTGAACTATTGCAAGCGTTTTGGAATCACTCTTATTGCTATCACTAAAAATCCTGAAAGTTCTTTAGGAAAAGCAGGAGACGTTGTTCTAGAGCTTCCAAATAATGGCGAAGCTTGTCCATTAGGGCTTGCTCCTACTAATTCAACTACCGCGACTTTAGTATTAGGCGATATTTTAACTATTGGAATGATTGAGCGCAAAGGCTTCTCAAAATCTGATTTTAATGACAGACACCCAGGTGGAAAACTTGGCTCTATACTAAAAAGAGTGTCAGATCTTATGCATACTGGCGAAGAAATGCCAATTTTAGAAGAAAATTCTAATATGCAGGCTGTTTTATTAGAAATGACATCAAAGCGTTTAGGCTGTGTAGGTTTTATTAACCAACAAGGAGAGCTTACAGGAATGCTTACTGATGGAGACTTAAGAAGATGTCTTACTCCTACTATTTTAGAGAAAAAAGCTAATGAAGTAATGACAAGAAATCCAAAGACAATTTCTCCTGAAGCAATAACTGCTGAAGCATTAAAAATTATGCATGATAAAAAGATTACTAATTTATTCGTACTTGAGGATAAAAAACCAATAGGAGTAATTCATATTCATGATTTATTGAATAATGGAGTCGCCTAAATATGGATATCGCAACAGAAAAAAAATTTGCAGCAGCATTATCGATTACATCAAATACATTGGTCTTTTTATTCAAAATAGTTGCCGGAATTTTATCAGGAAGCATTAGTATCATTTCAGAGGCAATCCATTCTGTATCAGATTTTTTAGCATCTGTACTAACTTTTTTTGCAGTTACTCGTTCTAGTGAACCTGCCGATAAAGAACATCCTTTTGGTCATGGAAAATACGAGGATATGTCAGGATTTATTGAAGGTGGGCTTATTATTCTTGCAGGGATTTATATTATTTATGAATCATCAAAAAAATTAATTTATGGATATGAACTCAAATCTGAACCTTTATTGGGAATAGCTGCAATGGGATTTGCAGTACTAGCAAATTTTTTAGTTAGTCAATACCTATTTTATGTAGCAAAAAAATCTGATTCAGTATCATTAAAAGCCGATGGAGAACATTTAAGAACTGATATCTACTCGTCTTTAGGAGTTCTTATTGGATTAATTTTAATTAAATATACAGGATTAGCTATATTAGACCCAATAATTGCAATAATAGTTGCACTAATAATATTTAAAGCAGGTTTTGAAATTTCAAAAGAAACTCTTAATAATTTACTAGACAGCTCAATTTCAGATGAAGATATTGAAAAAATTGAAAATATTATAAAAAATAATCAGGTGGTAAAAGGGTATAAAAATATAAAAGGAAGAAAATCAGGTCAGTATAAGGAAGTTGAACTGACTCTTTTATTCAATGAAGATATGAAAATCAAGTGTTGTCATAACATTTGCGACCAAATTGAATGTGAAATAAAAAACGAAATAGAAAATGCAAGTATTGTAATCCACCCTGAGCCTATTTAATAAAACTTAATAAACCTCTTGAAAAACTATAAAAATAGTTTAAACTCAAAATAGAGGACTATAAATGAATTCAATTTCTTCAATAGATACATCATCCGTTTACTCCGCATCGTTTGAAAATCGTGCCACAACATCTGCAAAACAGATGAGCGATAATAGCTTTGTTCCCAAAGAACAAGAATATGATTATCGTGCAGATAATGTTGATTTGAGTAACTATTACCAAAATATAAGGCCGGAGGATTTATTTTCTGAGGTTGGGAATAATGTAGTTCAATCAGCACAAAGCCTTGATAACGCAATGGTTGCAGCTTTAGCAAATGGATACACCGTTAATGATGTATGTAATATAAAATCAGCACAAGCTGCTTATCGTGCAAATTGTACAGTTTTTAAAAGTGTTATAGAGCTTACAGTCTAAAAAATCCAAGAATAGACTTCGTAATAAAAACGAAGCATAAAGATTATGATAAGGAATAAAACAATCAATAATATTCCTTGCGGAGATTTCCAATCAAAATATTCATGCACTTGTCTTACTCTATCATTGTAAGTATCTATAAAGTGTACAAGATAAAAAACATTAAAAATCACCATATAAAAAGGATTAAAACCTAATGCTACATCATAAGTGTTTTGGGTATATTTTTGTATAATTCTTAGCACTCTATAAGTCAAAGCAATATAAATCAAGCACTGTATAATAGTAGAAATAAATACAAAAGCAGGATTATGATACATATAAATAATTAGCACGCCAAAATTAAGAGCTAATAATCCGACTAACCAATTTAACTTTATACAATCTTTTTTCTTTTCAGCAAGCCTATTTATAGCTTTACCGTTAATAAAAAACCAAAGCGTAGAAAATAGACCTAATGTAATAATTTCTAATGTCAAAAAAGGACCAAATTCTTTAAACTTAATTTCGTTTAATTCCGGTTCTTTGAATACTGCATTACAAAACGGACATTTAGCAGCATTAGATTCTATTAAATTATTACAAAACGGACAATTAATACTCTCGCTCATTTAATCCTCTTATTGCATATCTATTATACCATATCACAAAACTTTTGCACAGTATTCGACAATCGGACAATTTTTGCAGTCAGGCTTAATAGGCTTACACACATTTTGACCATGTGTTACTAGCAATGTATTTATATCAATCCAATATTTTTGCGGTAATTTTTCTCTTAGCGTAAATTCTGTCTCATCTGGATTTTTAGTTTTTAAATAACCTAAGCGGTTAAAGATTCTATGCACATGCACATCAACACAAATTGCAGGCTTATTGAACCCTAAAGAAAGCACAAGATTTGCCGTTTTTCTCCCAACACCTTTAAATTTTATCAATTCCTCTATTTCATCAGGAACAATTCCTCCTAATTCTTCATCAATTTGTCTTGAAAGCTCAATAATTTGTTTTGCCTTATTCTCATAAAAGCCAACCGGATAAATGGCTTTTGCTAATGTTTCGACATCAACCCCTTTCATTTCTTTAGGAGTCTTTGCTAGCTCTAACATCCGAAGAGTTGCAGGATATGTAATCCTGTCATTTGTCCTCAAGCTCAAAATACACGCAATAAGAACAAGATATGGATCTTTAAATGAATCCATCAATAACACAAAATCACTTTTTGGCTGTTTAGCATCTTTTAGCTTTTGTACAATAATATCTATTTTTTCTGCTTGATTATCTTTTGTTGGCATTTTTTTATCCTCATTAATAACAACTAATATATAAAATATTCTATATTAGTATTTAGCGAAAATCACCATGTCTTGAAACAACACGAGTTACATAAATTTGCTCACAGCTTCCTGAGCCATTATTTCCACGATAAGAATTTTCATTATCATTTCTAGCTGTACTTGACACTCCTTCCTGAATACTGCCATTATTTTGAGAATATTTATATTTTACAAGGTAACCTTCAATATATACAATATCTTTTTTCTGTAATTTTTTTAGTCCTTTATTAACATTTTTATTTGCAGGAACAATATGATTATTAATATAACAATGTAATAGCTCTGCAGGACTTTTAAAATATTTCGACAAATGTTTTGTCCAAGCACGTCCACTATATGAATAATATGAAACTGTAGAAGACATCATTACACGTATCGATTTAAAAACTTCTTTATGTTGAAACTCTCCAAAACAAATTGTTATATCATAAGGATAAACGATTGCTAATGGTAGTTTAGATGGTCTGCTTTGAATCGCATATACTCGTCCATAAATTTTATAATTCGCGATTTGCTGATATTCGATATTACCATATTTTACTTTCTTATTGATAATTATACCATTTTGGACATCTTTTTGTATTGGTTCCGAAAAAGGCTGCATATCGACATTTTTTAATATAGTATTATCAAAACTCAAAAAACGTATCAAAAAATATAAACATATAATTGCAATAACAATTTTAGTTTTTATATCGAGCTTACTATATTCAGTATCATTATTAAACATATCGAGCATATTCGATATTACATTCTCTCAGGTGCTGATACTGCTAAAATATCTAATGCGTTCTTTAATGTTGTCTTGATTGCTACCATTAAAGCTAATCTAGATTTCATTAGTTCTTTATCATCGCAAATTACACGATTTGAGTTATAGAATGAATGGAATTCTGCAGCAAGCTCTTGAACATAACGACAAATTGTATATACAGTTCTATTTTGAGCAGATAATACAATCACAGATTTAAACTCTTCCAATTTTAAAATCAACGATTTAGCAGTATCTGCCGTTTTTAGAATCAAATTCTTATCAAAGTTCTTTATTAAATCATCCATTTCACTTTCACTCATTGGAGCTGGAGATTTTTCGCCTGTTTCAGGATTCAATTTTTCAGAAATTGCATTTCTTAAAATAGAACATACTCTTGCATAAGCATATTGAACATAAAATACCGGATTTTCATCAGTAGAGCGTTTAGCTAGCTCGATATCAAAATCAAGTGTCATATCAATATTTCTCATTTCCATCCAGTATCTTGTAGCATCAATTCCGACCTCTTCAATTAAGTCATCAAGAGTAACCATATTTTTACGTTTACCCATTCTGACTTCTTCGCCATTAATTACAAGATTAACAAGTTGCCCCAATAGTACTTCCAATTTATTAGGATCATAGCCTAAAGCCTCAATAGAAGCTTTAACACGTGCAACGTATCCATGGTGGTCAGCTCCCCAAATATTTATCAATCTATCGTATCCACGTCTTAATTTATCAATATGATATGCAATATCAGCTGTTAAATAAGTATTTGAGCCATCAGCTTTTTTGATTACTCTATCTTGGTCATCACCAAATTCAGAAGACTTGAACCACATTGCACCATCTTTTTCATAAAGCATACCCTTGGACATAAGCTCTTTATAGCTTGCTTCTACTTTACCTGAGTTATGTAAATCAAGTTCTGAATAGAATCTGTCAAAATGAACTCTAAAGTCTTCTAAAAGAGCTTTTTGACAAGCTTCCATTTCAGCCTTTGCAAAATCACAATATACACTCAAATCAATTGCATCAACATCTTGAGCAGACTTGATATCTTTATGGATTTCCAAGAATTTTTTAGCAACAGGAATTAAATAATCTCCCTGATAATAATTCTTTCTTTCAATTTCATCTGCAGGAAAATCAATATCTTCGCCTAATTCTTGTTTAACTCTTATTATTAAAGAGTTACCTAATTTTTGGATCTGGCTTCCTGCATCATTAATATAAAATTCTTGATATACTTCATGACCGTAGAATTTAAGCAAATTAGCTAAAGCACTTCCCATAGCAGCCCAACGTCCGTGACCGATATGGAAAGGACCTGTAGGGTTAGCTGATACATATTCAAGAAGAATTTTTTCAGTATCAACACCTTCAGGCTTACCATAATTCTCACCTTTTTCTAAAATTTCTGCAATTGCATTTGCTAAAAGAGAATTTTCTATTTTGAAATTAATAAATCCACCTACTACAGATACTGAATAGTCTTTTTTTGAAAGATTTTCTACTATAGCGTTAGCTATCATTGGAGGAGCAATTTTTGCAGCTCTTGCAAGAGATGATACATTGACTGCAAAATCACCAAATTCAGGATTTTTAGGTTTTTCTACCATCAAGGTATAAGAATCATTTTCACCCATTTGTCCTAATTTATTATCAGCAATAGCTTTTGAAATACCGTTTTTAACTTCATTTAGAAAAAAATCTTTTAACATTATTTATAACCTCACAATTATTCTTTTATAATTAAGAATTATAGAATAAACAGGGGCAAATGTATAGAAGGGTAAATGTATAGATTATTCTATTACTTCTAACTCTTTTTTCAAATTAATTAAAATATTTTCAATAGAATCTTTATTTAGTAATGCTGATTGTACTGCAGAATTTATTGCAGTATTAATTTCTTTTTGGTCTCGTCTTTGTCTTAACTGAGGAGTTATTTTATTTATCTGTTTTGCGCTAATTGAACGAGCTTTATTTTCTAAAGTTGAATAATCATTATAGAAGCTATCCTCCAGAGCTTTTGAATTTGTAGCTATAACATTTGTTTTTTTAGCTAAGTCAAGTTGATTTTGTGCATTTGTTAAATACAGACAAAAATCAAGTGCTTCTTTTTTATATTTTGCTTTTTTAGGGATTACAAAATTCATAACAGAAAAATCATTTTGTCCAACTGGACCTTTTATTTGTTCGCATACATCTGTTTTTTCATAAATTGATGGAGCATTTTCTTTTATCATAGTAAGAAAATTAGCGCCGCCTTGGAAGAATACTATTTTACCGGCCATAAATTGTTCAAGAGCCTCTCTATGAGTGAATGTTATACTCTCTTTTGGAATCAAATCTTTTTCATAAAGGTTCTTGAACATACTGAATACCTTTTGAGTTTGAATTGAATCAAAATCATCAATTTCAGAAATCCCATACTTATTAAGAATTTTTATCATTGTATCATTTTCTGTAATAGTAGGCAGATAAGCATAAGCTCCACTATTTGTTTTTACTTTTTCAGAAATAGCTAATAGTTCTTTATAAGTCTTTGGTAATCTTAAAATTCCTGATTTTTCAAATAATTCTTTATTATAAATTGTAATTGCACTAGTTGCATACCAAGGTATTGAATACAATTTATCATCATACATTAGTGCATTAATTATTTCAGGATTAAATTCACTAACGGCTTTTTGAGGAATTTCTTCCAAAGTCCCTTTTTGAGCTAAAAGAGCAGAAAAATCAGGATTTAAATTGATTAAATCAGGTGGACTATCTGTCATTACTGCTGCTAGTGTTCTTTTTTCTCCCTCAGAAAAAGGAACATCTACCCATTTTATTTGAATATTAGGATGAGTTGATTCATATTCTCTAATTATTTTGTACATATAATCAGAAAAATCACCCATCTGTAAAGTCCAAAAGGTGACAACCTTCGGCTCATTCTCTTTGCGGATTGAACAGGCTGTAAATCCTAGAATTGCTATCATAAATATTAAAAATATAAGTATTTTTTTCATAATAACTTTCTTTCTCTTTTCAATAAAAATAAGGCAAAAATCTATTTTCTATTATTTGCGTATGCATTGCCTCATCAATATTTAATTTATATAGCATTTTATTAAATCTATTAAAATTTCGTATAAAATTATAAATATTTTTAGTTATATCTATATAATTAAGATTTTTAGTTTTATAAATATAATCAATATATTCATAAATATAGATTTCTATATTATTTTTAACTTGCTTATTATATAATTTAAACTCATTTAATGTTTTTAATGCATAACTCTTTATTGCATTTTTTTCTAGCTTATTTACAAAAGCTTTTATAAAAACATATTTTTTGCGTAAATAAAACAAAAAAACAAGTACTGCACTTAAACATATTGGAACTCCCAAATATGCTTTTTGACAATTAATTCCAAGAACAAAAATAGCACAAACTAAAATAAAAATACTCGTAATTTCTTTAATTAGTTTTTTAATAAAATCAATAGTTTGAATATTATTAACCCAAAATTTTTCATGCGTCTTTATCGCATTTTTAAAAATAACCTTTTGAGACACAAAATTATAAATTATACCTAGTATAATCAAAACCAAAATTCCAAAAATAAGAATTTGTGAATTCAAAACCCCTAAATTAATAAGTAGTTTTAAAAGCTTGAATTTTAAAAGTATTAAAAACACAAATAAACAACAAATAAAAAACTTATTTCCCCAATTGATATAATCCTTAAACTGCTTTTCTGATGTAAGAAAATACCCATCTGAAAAAAAATTGGGATAAAAAATTCGCTTATTATCAGAAGTATATTTTATATATATCAATTGCCAAAAAAATGCATTATTTCTTACAATATTTTCATCTCTTATTTGACTTAATTTTCTATCCGCAATATCCTTAAGAGCCTTCCGGAAAGCATTTCGAGCTTGTTTTTCAATCCATTTTTCGACATTTAACTGTTCAGACACACCATTTTTCAATAAATGAAATACAGCCTCATCAATTACAAATGCGATTTTTTGCATAATTTGTTCATAATCATCATCAAAATCTTTTAATTCAAAAATTTCAAAACTAAATTGAAAAATTAGCGCTGCAAAAAGCTCACAAATTGATTCTTTTAAATCATTAGAAATAATATCAGTATTTTGCTCCAGATGTTTGATAAAAATTTGCAACAAACTACTAAAGCAGTTTTCAAAACATATTCTTTGCTTTTTTGAGAAGCTTTTAGGAAAAGCGTCATTTGCTCGTGCTATAAAATTTTCAACGATACAAGTATTATCCATTTTATCCTTTAACTTCTGTATTCAAATTTAAATCTATGTATTTAAAAGTATTAACTAAGATTCCAGGAGGGAAATTATAAACATTATTACAAGGTGTAATTTTTAAAATAGAATTTGAATTATCAACACCTGCAATAGTTGCAAGATATTGATTTTTATTCACGGTAAAAATAACATACCCATTAGAAGTTTGCACCTCATCTATCAAGAAACGATTGGCTGATAAAGATGCAAGAGTTAGATAAAATAATTTTTCTTTATTTGTAGCAAATAGTTTTGTACAATCCTCAAAAATAATATTTTGGGGAACAGTAAGTGGTTGTTGAACATTTACTTGTGCTTGCTCTGCTGCAAATGTAATAGTAGATAATGACAGGATAAATGTTAGCAATAATTTTTTCATTTCACACCTCAAGTTATAATCCAATATCAAAATATCATATTTTTAAGAGTTTCGACTCATACATAAAAAGTATTATTTTATTTAAAAATGTGGTATAATTGGCTTAATATATAAGTACATGAGGGAAGAGATATGTTACAAGAAGCTACAAGAGCGATTAATTCAGCATTCAATAATAGTTTTATAAAAAAATTGAGCCAATACCTGCACGATTGTGTAAGAGAAGAGGTAAAAAGCTCTACTTTTAGAAACTTAAAAGCTGATAAGGATAACAAGTGGATTTTTCTTAATGAACAAGACACTCTTTTCACTCAAGGTCTTGACTATCTTCGCCTTGAAGGGTCTGACCCTAAACTTACGGAGCTTATGATTCAATCAGAGACAAGTCAAAAAGATAAATATTTGATTTATGGATACATTTTCCTTGTTGGTAAAAATAAATCAGGTAAGAAAAATGAATTCTTGACTCCACTTTTATACTCACCTTGCAGATTAGAAAGAAATGGTGTGAATATAAACTGTATGCTAACAGATGAATTCATTTCTTTGAATACTGGTGCTCTTACTGCTTTAATGAAAAAAAGTGATGATGAGGATGAAACAGAACAATTGCTAGAAGGACTTTTGGATGTAGTTCCTACTGTTCCTATTACACAAGAAAAATTAGATATATTTTTGACTACTCTAAAATCTATAGTACCTGATATTGATGTATCATTAAACCCAGAAAATATTGTAAAAGAAGATAACATCGAAAAAGATTTTTATAATGACAACACAAAAATAACTTCTGAAAATATTGACGAAATAATTGAGGAAGAGGAGAACGCAAAAAAAGTTCAAATAAAGCTTGATAAAATAAGTTTGACAAATCAATGTGCAATAATTTTAACAAAACGTCCGGCAGTAACAGCCGGAGTATTGCACGAACTTACTCAAATAGCAGAAAAACCAAGTGGAATTTATCGAGAGACTGTTCTTAATTTGATTAATGAAGAGTATACTCAGTCTAAGCCTACTGATACTCAACAAAAATCTTTAGCAGATTTCTTTCCTGTAACACCATTATCATTATCTGATGCTCAACTAAATGTTGTAAAAAATGTTGAAAATGCAAGACTAGTATCAGTATTTGGCCCACCTGGAACTGGAAAATCTCAGACTATAGTCAATCTAGCAGCACATTTGATTGCTAATGGAAAAACAGTTCTTGTAGCTTCAAGAATGGATAAAGCAGTAGATGTTGTAGCTGAAAGATTGAACGATTTAGGCGCTCCATTTTTAGCACTAAGAGCTGGAAGATTGAATTACCAAAGAGAATTGAGTATACAGCTGCAAGACTTGCTTGCAAATAAAGTTGATTTGGATGAAGGTGCCGAAAATTCAATTCTATGTGATGTTTCTGACATGGAAGAATTATTAAAAGCAATAGCTGATTTAGAAAAAAAATCTGAAAAAATAATCAAGCTCGAAGAAAATTGGACAGGGGTAAACGAGCAAATTGAACTTGAAAAGCCAATGCATATGAATCCTCAATTTATCAAAAATGTCTTAAAAGAAGATGAAATAAATTTGGTGGAAAATTCAATCAATTTATTAAGTAATAACCTCGAAAAATCAGGATTTTTTGCAGGACTAAAAAATATTTCTGCTATTGGAAATTTAAAAAAAGCTCTAAAAATAAATAATTTTGATGTTAATAATGAAAATTTATTAGTACTTAAAAATGAATTAGAATATGCAAAATTAATTTGTAAGGCAAGAAAAATAGAAACAGAAATCCAAACAATCGGAAATATTCATGTTCTTTCTGAACAAATAAGAAATCTTAAGAAAAAACAAAAACGTCTTGCAATTGATATTTTAAAATCAAAACGAAGATCAGCATTAAAAGGACTTATGCAAGATCCAATTAAACGTCAAAGACTTTTTGTCCATTCAAAATCTTTAGTAGAAAGAAAGAAAAATCTTCAAAACAGATTGCTTGAAACAGAAGACTTTAAGCCTTTATTAGAAGCATTCCCTTGCTGGTGTGTTACAACTTATGCAGTATCAGGCTCACTCCCAATGAAGCCAGGTCTTTTTGATGTAGTAATTATTGATGAAGCCTCTCAATGTGATATTGCTAGTTGTTTCCCAATTCTATATAGAGCTAAAAAAGCTGTAGTAGTAGGTGATGATAAACAACTACCGCATTTATCATTCTTAGAAAAAGCAAAAGAACAGTCATTCCTTTCTCAATATGGTATCAATGACAGATACCAGCTTATGTGGAGATTTAGAACGAATTCTATGTTCGATCTTGCAAACTACTATTCTATGCATCCTGTATTATTGGATGAGCATTTTAGAAGCTTGCCTCCTATCATTAATTACTCTAATAAAGAATTCTACGGTGGAAGAATAAGAGTAATGAGAAAGAATGACAGTACTAAAAAAGTATTGGAAACAGTTGTTGTTCCTGATGGGAAAGTCGATTTTGATGCAACAAGAAACCTTCCTGAAATAGAAGCTCTTGTAAAAAGATTACACGAAATTGTTGTAGAGGATGAAAGAAAGAATCCTGAAAAACCCGTCACTATTGGTATAATTTCGCCATTTAGAGCTCAGGTAGAACAGCTAAAAATTTCTGTATCAAAAGTCTTATCAGAACATATGATGGAAAAACACCAAATAGAAATTGGTACTGCTCATACATTTCAAGGTGATGAAAGAGATATTATTTTAGCATCTTGGGCTTATGCAAATAATAGTTTTCCTCAGAGTTTGATTTTCTTGCAAAAACCAAACTTGTTTAATGTTGCAATTACAAGGGCTAAAAACCAAATGATAAACTTTATTTCTAAAAATCCTAGAGAATTACCTGAAGGAATTTTAAGAAGCTATTTAGGATTTGTTGAAGAGTATGAAAATAGATTTGCTCTTCAAGCATCAGATGATTTTGATGAAAATATTTATAAAAACGCATTTGAAAAAGAAGTTGCTCAAGCATTTAGAGATTTAGGACATGATGTCACATGCGGAGTAGATATTGCAGGACTTAGCGCAGACTTGCTTGTCGATAATAAATTTGTAATCGAATGTGATGGAATAGAAGATAAAACACCGTCTAAAGTTTCAAATATGAAAAAACAAGCAATTATAGAACGTTCAGGACTAAAAGTTTCAAGAATATCAAAACGTGAATGGCAATACTCTCCAAAAGCCTGCATAGATAGAATTATTAATACTAATAATTAAGCGGTATTGGAACTAGCCTTGAATAGAATTTATATTCATTATAGCTTCTTGGTAAGTTATTCCAATAACGATAGATTGTTAGGCCATCATCTTCTAGCTGCTTTACTAAATAATCAGCCTGTTCTATAGATTCCGCTAAATATGGATAACAAAAAGGAATACAATCTTTTGTAATACTTATTTTTAAAAGGTTATCTTTTCCATATTTACTATGGAAGAAATCAAATTTATTTCTTCTTATATAATCTTTCTTTAAAATATTCTTTTCAGTATCACCTATCCAAAGATTTGCACCAATATCTACCGGCAAAAATTTTCTGGCAGAATTAAATGTTGCCAAACCTTTTGGATCAGAATAAAAGGAATGAGCATTATCTATAATTATTTTAGGATATTTTTTTACAAGAACATCTACATTTATTTCACAAATCCCAAAATAATTTGGGTAAAGAATAAAACTATCTAATGGAAAATCTTGACTAGGATAGAAATTATCATCGATATGATAAAATAATGGCTTACAATTTTCTGCAATTATAGAATGTCTTATAACATCACATAAATAATAAGGAATATAAATTTCTTTTATTTCATATTCTCTTATTAAAAATCTTAGAGCATCTCTTGCTAAATCAAATTTTTTCATAAAAACATTATATAAAAAAAGAGCAAAGATAAAATCCTTGCTCTTTTCTTTTAATTAAAAGTTTTAACTATTTGTTTAATTGGCTCATAACTTCATCTGCAAAGTTATCGTTTCTTTTTTCAAGACCTTCACCAAGAACAAATCTGTCAAATTTAACTATATCAAATTTACCAGAAATTAATTGTTCAATAGTTTGGTCAGGGTTTTTAACGAATGGTTGTTCGATTAAACATCTATGAGCCATTAATTTATTTACACGACCTTCAACGATTTTAGCTCTGATTTGTTCTGGTTTGTTAGCTAAATCTTCTTTACCCATTTCAATTCTAGTTTCTTCATCGATTACTGATTGAGGAATGTCTTTTCTTGAAACGAATTCAGGAGCTGAAGATGCAATATGTAAGCAAATATCTTTAGCAAGAGCTTCATCTTTTGCACTAGTTTGAAGAAGAACGCCAATTTTACCGTTGTGAATGTAAGTTGCAGTATTACCTTCATATCTTACAAATCTTCTTACAGTAATTTTTTCACCGATAGAAGCAATTTTTTCTTTAATAGCTTCTTCTACAGTTTTACCGCATTTAGGGCAATTTGTAGCTAATAAAGCTTCAACATCTGCAGGATTAGCAGTTGCAACTAATTCTGCTAAATTATTTGTTAATTCAATGAATTCTTCATTCTTAGCAACGAAGTCTGTTTCACAGTTAACTTCAACCATTGCACCTACTGAATCAGAAACGAATGAGCCTATTCTACCTTCAGCAGCGATTCTGCCCATTTTTTTATCAGCAGAAGCAATACCTTTTTGACGTAAAACTTCCATTGCTTTTTCCATATCACCATCTACTTCAACTAATGCTTTTTTAGCATCCATCATGCCTGCACCGGTTTTATCACGAAGTTCTTTAACCATTGTAGCTGTAATATTCATTTATAATTCTCCTTATTTTTTGAACAAGTGAGGAGTGAATAGTGAATAGTGAATAGATATTATCTTATTCACTATTCCTAAATCACAACTCAATTTCAATATTTGTAGTTAAAAAAGTTACAGTCATTAATTACCATTCTTTTTTGTTGTAATTATACAGATGCTACTTCTTCTACACCAGCATCAGCTGCTGTTATAGATTCAATTTTCTTTGTATTAGCATTGTTTTCTTTTAATTGTTTTCCTTCTAATACTGCATCAGCAAGTTTAGAAGCAATTAATTTGATAGAACGAATAGCATCATCGTTACCAGGGATGATGTAGTTAATTCCATCAGGATTAGCATTTGTATCAGCCAAGCAGATTACAGGAATATTTAACTTGTTAGCTTCTGCAATTGCGATATCTTCTTTTGCTTGGTCTACTACAAAGATAATATCAGGTAGACCACGCATTTCTTTAATACCGCCTAAAGTTTTGCTTAATTTTGCTAATTGTCTGTTTAATTGAGCTTGTTCTTTTTTAGGTAATTTTTCAGCGTGACCTGAGTTAATGAAATCTTCTAATTCTCTTAATTTATTAACTCTGCCTCTGATTGTTTCAAAGTTAGTAAGCATACCGCCTAACCATCTTCTGTTAATATAGTAAGCACCTGCTCTTGTAGCTTCTTCAGCAACAACTTCAGCTGCTTGTTTTTTAGTACCAACAAAAAGAACATTTCTTCCTTTTGCTGCATATTCTCTAACTGCTTCATAAGCTGCATCTAATAAATCGGTAGTTTTTCTTAAATCAAGAATATAAATACCATTTCTTGCACCATAAATATATGGTTTCATTTTTGGATTCCAATGTTGTGTTTGGTGTCCGAAGTGAACTCCAGCTTCTAAAAGTTCAATAAGTGATGCTACTGACATCTTTTGTGTCTCCTTTTTTTTCTAACTTGTTTTACTACGGGCTGTATAATTCCATCTATAGTGATAGTTAAATGAATTACGCTATTTATAGACTAGGGTTATACCTATCGAGTCATACAACCAATAAAATCATATTATAAACATGTAATTGAGGCAAGCAGTGTTGTTACAGATGTTACAAAAATCCCCGGCTGATTTATCAGCCGAGGATTAAATTTATCCAAATATCGTTTTCACGAGCGCTTTAAGCTTTTCAAAATCATAGCCCGAGGTGATTGAACCTTCATAAACGCTATTATTCTTGTACGTATCATACCAAGCTTTGTCTTTGGTATATGCAACATAAGTTCTATCATAAGTAGAACCATCTGATCTTTTATCAGGAGTTGTA
This sequence comes from Candidatus Gastranaerophilales bacterium, assembly GCA_944325535.1. GTDB lineage: Bacteria > Cyanobacteriota > Vampirovibrionia > Gastranaerophilales > Gastranaerophilaceae > CAG-196. The sequence continues at coordinate 18,350 of CALVAL010000012.1, read as the reverse complement.
TCATGTAATATATGAATATCGGTTATCTCACCATTTTTATCATAATAGACTTCAATCCAACTGCCATCAGGAAGCTCTGCTTTTTTCCAATCACATTCTTCAAAATTTGCGGAATATATCTTCGGTTTCGGGTTCATGTTGGCGACTTCTATAAGGAAATTATTTGAATCTTTGAATACTTTTTGTACTTTAGCGTCCTTAGGTAGTCCGCTGTAATCAAACGAAACTCCAGAAGCGTTAACAGCTTTGTGGGTTTTACCATCTGATGTGGTAACAACTTCTGTTTTTATGCCATACTTATCAGTTGTTATTTTAGATTTATATTTACCCTCATATGTTTGTCCGTCAATACCAACATAGCTTACACCTTTCAGAGCTTCAAACGCGTGACTCTTAGGATTCCATTTATAATGCATTTTTGTTTGTTCATCATAGTATATTCCATCTGATTTTGTGCCGTTTGTCTCTCTTAAGCCAAGTTTCTTTGCGGCATAATCTCTGTTTTGATATACCTTGTTTTCGCCAGTTCTTGCTTCCATCTTTGTAGGATAGCCGTCTTTTGAGTAATTAATACTCCTTATCGAGCCATCGCTGTTTTTGTATGCGCGTCTGTATGTCCCGTCTTTTGCCATATATGCAATATTTGGATATTTTATAAATGTTTGTTTTTCACTATCCCACTTATAATGTTCTTTTTCTTTTTCACTATAATAGAAATTGTCATTATATGTTGCTCTCAAGCCCATTTCTTTTGCTTTTGCTTCTTTAGCAGGGGTGTCTTTTGGCGATTCTGAACCACCGGCTGCTCCTTGGGCAGCACCGGCTTCTCCAGATTTATCCCCAGCAGAAGCACCTTCTGCAGCTCCGGTACCTGATTCTGTCGCTGGAGCATAGTCTTTATTAAGCCATTCCTGAGCTAAATCATTAATACCTTTACCTGCCGACTTCGCACATTTAACCACATAAGTAGTGATTGAATTCATTGCTGATTCAACATCAATAGATTCCTTAATCGTTTTGCCGCCGTGCTCTTTGGCAAACGCGTCCCAGATACTCTTTTCAATTTTTCCGTCTTTTGTTCCGTCTGCAGCATCAAGCTTCTGGGCAATCTGCCCTGCTAGTGTGCTGTTCTGTAAAGGGTTTACATCGGTCATTTTTTGTTACTCCTTATCTTACATAAAAATTTCTTACTTTATGTTTATATTTACGGCATTTTTTTCTGAAACTTTAGTTTTTCAAAACATTTTGTTACAAAAAATTTACAATCAATACTTGTTTGTTTGTAAAAAATATATATGCGTGATATGATTTTTATACAAATCCGAACAATCACAAATTTTATATAAAGGAGAGTACCCTATGTTAGATTTTTTGTTTAAAAAAGAGACTGCGAGCTCTTGCGAAAATTTAAACAATTTTTATTCTAAGTTAAAAAATTTATATCCAAGTGAAAATATTTCTGACGAAAGAAAAGAATATTTAAGCTCAACAGTAAAAAAATACGGGTATCTTCCTTATCCACAAATAAAGGCATTAGAAGAATTAACTGATGCAGAAGTTTTATATGCACTTGAATCTAAATGGGAATTGAATGGCGTATTTAAAGATAGCGAATTTAATTTCACAAAATCTAGCGTGCTTGCAAGAAATAATGTAAAAGATTCTTCTTGGCTTCAAAAAGAAGGTCATAATATCAAGCTAACAAACCTAGCAGGGCTAGGTAATGGTAATAATTCTAAAGATTGTGGAAAATTCATGGACTGGATGAGACAATTACTAATCCTTCCAAGTGGAAATTTAGAAAATAATATTTTCTCAACTACAATGTATCTAATACCATTCCATCCTAGAGAATTTGAATGTGCATATTTACCAACAGCAAGTTGCGTAAGTCCTAGCTTGGAAGATAGTGTTATAAAAGACAGAACAGGATTAGGTGCTGATGAGCAGGTAAAAATGTTTATCCAAATGACTCAGCTAGCAGGACACCCTGTGATTTATGATATACTTCCTCAAACCGGTCGTTTCTCAAAAGTTGTTTTAATCAATCCTGATTGTGCAAGATGGTTTGATATTAATGCACTAATTGATGAATTAATAAAAAATGTAGATAGCGCAGTAAAAAATTTATCTGATAAATATTCAAAAGATGATTTAGATATCGTAAGTGGAATCTACAAAAAAGATATTAAAGGCGAAAGCTATGGTGATTTAACGGAACACTATAAGAAAATTTTTGATGAAATTGATGAAAATTTAAAAGAAACTAAAATTTTCCTATCTAATTCTATGTTAGAAAAAAGTATTCAAGATAAATTACATAAAAAAGCACGCATGATTATTAATAGACTATCAAAAAATAATCGCGGCAAAAATATGACTGAAAAAGATATCTTTAACCAAAGCGAAATTATTCAAGGCTTAATTTCCGAAGGTATGTGGCCAGCTCCTGGAGGCGCTTGGTGTTCAGCAGGAGTTCCAGTGTTTGATAGAATGAGCGAAGGAGCTTCTTATCCAACATTTAAACACTACAAATATGATGGTGAGGATGTTTCTAAATTTGCAAATTTAGATTGTCAAACTCCTTATTATTTTGTATGCCTTGAAAATGGTAAGTATAATAATGATGTAATAAAATTCTTTATTGACTATATGAAGAATTTACAAGAAGAATTCAACTTCGACGGATTTAGAGTTGACCATATCGACCATATTGTTGATAGAGTCTCTGAAGAAAATGGAATTCCAATTAGCTATAGAGCTCCAAGAAAAGTACTTGGTATGCTTAATGATGCAATGAAAGAAAAAATCCCTTATTTTGCAACTTTAGCGGAATATATGCTATGGGATAACTATTTCAAAGAATACCATCAAGATATGAATTTTGATTTGCTATGGGGAAATGATATCGTATCTCAAAGCTATAAAACTCCAGAAGCAATTGCAGAAGATAATTTAAATCTTTCAAATTATAATGTGTCAGTAAAAAAATCTACACCATTATCAATTTTAAAATCTTATAATAACCAAGATGGGGAATTTGAAGCAATTGACAGATATCCAGCTCAACTAGGTCAGCAAGGAGCATTGTTCAAATGGTTTAAATACAAATTCCTTCCAGGAGGTCGTCATGCTCAAAGACCGGTTATGTACATTGATGGAGATGAATCATTTACAAATGGTGGTATGGAATATGTAATCGGAAATGAAGTATCTATGAAAAGAGAAAAAGATTACGATTTCTATTCAAAATTTGATGCATTGGATAGATTTGTAAAAAATACACCGGTAATTACTGATGGAGAAGCTCATATTATAAGACAAGATGATGATGGTTTTGTAGTATGGCAAATCCAAAAAGAAGGCTTAAAGAATTCAATTCTTGTTGTAGCTAATTATCACTCGCCAACTGAAAAATTCTTAAAAGAAGAAAACGGAAATTCTTGGTCGGAAATCGTAGAAGGAAGAGAAGTCTTTGACAAAACTATAGAATTATCTTGTGATTATTCAATAGTGTCAGAATTCAGATTTGATGGAGTTGACTACATCGAAGAAAAATTTGTAGCCGCTACTAATTCTCTTTCTTTTGGAAAGTTGATGCCAGGAGAATTTAAATTCTTCACAGTAATCAAATAGTTTTTAACAAACGGGAAATATAAATTTCAATAGAAAATTATATTTGCCCCTAGGAGTATAAATTACGATTAAGTAAACTACGATTAAGTAATATAGGGATTCACCGAGCGAAAGCTCGGTTTTCTTTTGAAAAAAAAGATAAAAGTAAAGAATTGTTTATAATACCTTTGTTAATATTGACTATGGGGTATATTTAAAGTATTTTGAGAAGTGTACATTTGTACACTTAATAGTACTAGACAATTTAGGGAAGAGAATATGGATTTTACTACACTAACCATTGATGTTTTAAAAATGCTTTCTATTGCTGGAAGCTATGGTATCGGGATTATTTTATTAACAATAATTGTAAGAGCTGCAATGTGGCCTTTAGGTCTTTCTCAACAACGTTCTATGAGAACTATGCAAATGTTGCAGCCAAAAATGAAAGCTATCCAAGAAAGATATAAAAGTAACCCTCAGGTTATGCAACAAAAAATGATGGAATTTTATAAGGAGCACAAATTTAATCCAATGGCTGGTTGTTTTCCGCTTCTTATACAAATGCCTATATTTATTTTATTATATTCAACTTTGATGAGCCCTCAATTTATTCAAATGGCAGGAGATTCACAGTTTTTATTTATCAAAAGACTAGATGCTACATTAAAAACCTCTGCAGGAATTTCACAAGATGGAACTTTAGGGGTATCAAAATATGATACTTTTATGGCAGGAAAGAGTGCAAAAGTTTATTTAAAAGGTGTTGATGAGCCTCTTGAAAATGTCAAAATAGAAAAACCTACTAAGGCGGTAGAATTACAAGGTGAATTAGTACCTGGAGAAACTGCTGATTTCAAAGTAAGCTTAGATAGCTTGAATTTGAAATTTAGCCAGCTAGATCAGATTGAAAAAGCTGAAATCAATGTAACAGATGTTCAGACAAAAGAAACAGAAAAAATGACTTTTGTAAGAAAAGACGGTATTTTAATTAGCTCTATTCCTACAAAAGAAGTAAAACAATCATTCCATTATGACGTTTTATTGCTTATTGCTTTATTTGCAGTAACAATGATATTCTCACAAAAAGCAATGATGGCAATGAATAAGAATGCAGAACAGGATGAAGCTCAAAAGGCTATGCAAAAATCTATGAATACGTTTATGCCTATTATGCTTACATTCACATTCATAATTATTCCAATCCCTGCCGGTGTACTTTTATACTTGATTTCAAGTAATATTTTCCAAGTAATTCAGACTGTTATTATTAATAAACAGCTTGAAGCAGAGGATGAAAAGAAAGCTAATAAAGTTGATGATATTGATTTAGCTAATGCTAAAAAAATCCAAGAAAAATAACTTTTAAATAAAAATAGTATAGAACAACTTCCAGTAAATTGATTGGGAGTTGTTTTATTAATTGTCGGATATTTTTTTATTGGGGTATAATTATTTAAAATAAGGAGTTAATATGAATTCTAAAGAACAGGTAAAAATAATGATGATGAGAGAAAGACTTACAGCAAAAGCTCTTGCACAATTATTAGTCGAAAAAACAGGTAAACATTATACTCAACAAAGTTTACTACATAAAATTTCTTTGAGTTCTTTTAGATATGATGAGGTAAAAACTATTGCAGACCTTTTAGGCTATGAAATTGAAATAAATAAAAAATCTAATTAATATTTTCAAAAATTTATTAAAACTCGCAAATTTTATTTTTACGAGTTTTAGAATAAATGTATTAAAATTTAAGGAGTAAATAATATGCAAATTGACAAATTTCAAACAACAAATTCAAATGTTCAAAATTTAAATTTTAAAGCTTTAAAAAATATAAAATTTAAAAAGATGTTTGTTGATGAGATTGTTCCTCAAGAATCTTTAACAAAAGCTTTAAAAAATAGTAAGGGAGTAAAAGAATTTTTTGAAAAACATGATGGAACTATAACATTTACAACTGATACATATTATGGACCATTTGGAAATCAACCTATAGAGGCAATTATGAAAGTTTCATATAAAGCAAAGAATAAACTATTTCAATTATTTTCTAAAAAATCTGGTTTTGTTGCAGCATCAGATCGAGATTTAAAAGATGCAACGCAAAAATTATGTCAGATGATAGAAAAGTCATCTTATGATGATTTTATAAGTAAAAAAGAGTTAGAATTTACAAAAGTAGAAAAATTAAAACAAGCTCAAAGAAATATTAAAGAACAACTTAAAAATAACAGTTTTTTTGAATAGTATAAATAATTAGTAAAGGTGGCATTGGATAAATTTATCCAATGCCACCTTTTATTTACTTTATGCTAAAATTAAAAAAGAGGATTAAAAAATGTTATTATCAGAATTTGATTATCAATTGCCGGAAGAATTAATAGCTCAAAGACCTAGCGATAAGCGTGAAAATTCAAAAATGCTTGTACTTAACCCTAGTGAGCATAAAATTTTGCACAAACATTTTTATGACATTGTAGATTTGATTGATGATAATTGTATTTTGATATTGAATAATACAAAAGTTATTCCTGCAAGATTATATGGATATAAAGATACCGGTGCAAAAATTGAGGTATTTTTATTAAAAGAAAAAGATAATCATAATTGGGAAGTATTAATAAAGCCTTCTAAAAGAGTAAAAGTTGGAACTATTGTAAAAATTTCTGATGAGCTCTCATGCGAAGTATTAGAATCGTTACCTGATGATGGTAAATGGCTTGTTAAAATGATTTATGAAGGTGATATTTTTGAAATCTTACATAGAGTCGGAAATATTCCACTTCCACCATATATCGAAAGAAAAATGTCTAATGAAGCTTTGAAAAAATTAGATTTTGAGAGATATCAGACAGTATATGCTAAAGATGAAGGCTCAGTTGCAGCACCTACAGCTGGATTGCATTTTACTCAAGAGATTTTAGAAAAATTAAAAAATAAAGGTGTTCAAATTGGATATGTAACTTTAAATGTGGGAATAGGAACATTTAGACCTGTAAAATGTGAAAACGTTTTGGATCATAAAATGGATTCTGAAGCTTTTGAAATAAGTGAAGAAACTGCTAATTTAATAAATAAAGCAAAGTCAGAAGGGAAAAAGTTAATAGCAGTAGGTACAACTACTGTAAGAACTCTTGAGACAGCGTTCCAACAATTTGGAGAAATAAAGGCTTGCAAATCTGCTTCTGAACTATTTATTTACCCTCCATACGAGTTTAAAGTTGTAGATAAATTGATTACAAATTTCCACTTACCAAAATCAACATTGTTGATGCTAGTAAGTGCTTTAGCAGGAAAAGATTTTATATTTGAAGCATATGCAGAAGCAATTAAAGAAAAATATCGCTTCTACAGCTATGGCGATTGTATGTTCATAAATTAAAATTTTATAATTCGCAGTAAAAATAAAATAAGCACTTAAAAATCTTATCATAGCTCATTACTATTTTATTTTTATGCTAAACTTGAAATAGATATTTAGTATGAAACGAGGTGGATAGAATGTTAGATATTAAATTAATCAGAGAAAATCCTGAAAAAATTAATGAGCTATTAAAAAGAAGAAATCCAGAATTATCTATTGATAAGGTGATAGAAATAGATGCTGAAAGAAGAAAAATTCAAGCTCAAGCTGATGAATTAAGAGCAAAAAGAAAAAACGAATCACAAAAAATCGGGATGATGAAAAAGAATGGAGAAAATACTGACGCTATCCAAGAAGATGTTAGAAAATTAGGCGATGAAATAAAAGAATTAGAAGAAAAGCAAGTTGAATTAGACAACGCTCAAAGAGATTTACTTTTAAGAACTCCAAATATTCCTGATGAGACTACTCCAATAGGTCAATCAGAAGATGATAATCCTACAGTAAGTACTTGGGGTGAGCCAACTAAATTTTCATTCACTCCAAAAGCCCATTGGGATTTATGCGAAGAAAAAGGTATTGTAGATTTTGAAAGAGGTGTAAAAATTTCTCAATCAAGATTCACTCTATATCGTGGAAAAGGTGCAAGATTAGAACGTGCAATTATACAATTCTTTTTAGATTTACATACAGAAGAGCACGGATATGAAGAAATCCTACCTCCATTTATGGCAAACGCTGCAACTATGACTGGAACAGGACAGTTGCCTAAATTTGCAGAAGATATGTATAAGTGCGTAGATGAAGACTTGTATTTAATACCAACAGCAGAAGTTCCTGTTACAAATATCTACTCAGGTGAAATTCTTAGTGAAGATGATTTACCTAAATATATGACAGCATATACACCTTGTTTTAGACGTGAAGCAGGCTCTGCTGGTAAAGATACAAGAGGTCTAATTAGAGTACACCAATTCAATAAAGTAGAAATGGTAAAATTAACAACTCCAGAGACAAGCAAAGAAGAGCATGAAAAATTAACAAGAAACGCTGAAATCTGCTTAGAAAAATTAGGTCTTCCATATAGAAGAGTTGCATTATGCACAGCTGATATCGGATTTAGTGCAAATAAATGTTTTGACTTAGAAGTATGGCTACCTTCTTATAATACTTATAAAGAAATTTCTAGCTGCTCTAATTTTGGAGATTACCAAGCTAGAAGAGCAAACATAAGATATCGTGATAAAGACGGAAAAGTTCGTTTCGTTCATACTCTAAACGGTTCAGGCTTGGCGGTTGGAAGAACTTTCGCGGCTATTGTAGAGAATTTCCAACAAGAAGATGGAACAATTATTATTCCTGAAGTTTTAAGGAAATACACAGGATTTGATAAAATATAAAAAAGAGGGCATAAGCCCTCTTTTTTATTGACTCTATAAATAAAATATGATAGAATTTTTTCTACACTTAAGGAGTCGAAAATATATGGCAAAAGTTACATTTGATAGAGCAAAACTTGTAACAGACAAGTTGAGGCAATTAAGAAGTGATGTTACATACAATACTTTACTAGGTAATTATAAAGAATATAAAAAATCCGTAGATGAGTTTTCTAAATTAGCTGTTGATAATTTTGAATATGTCTCAAAGACAAAATCTCCTACAATTAAAAATGCACCTTTATTTTCTAAAATAGGTTTTAATATAATGAAAATATGGTTTTTAAATCTTTTTAGAAAAAAATCCCCTGAAGAAAAATTATTAAGCAAAATGTTTAAAGAATATAATGAAAAAAATATGGGAAAATAGTATTCTAATAAGCTTTTATTAGAAATATCTTTATATTTGGATCTATTCTTTCAATTCTTTTTACATACCTATAGTCAGTCAGACTATTCAAAATCAATACTACAGCCGGCGCTTTTTTCGTCATTTTTGAATAATAGAGAGCTTGTCCAGCTGACTCTGCCCATTTTTTTGCAAAATCAAATTCTATAGCATAGTCTTTACTAAGACAATCTACCCTAGTTAAATCCCACAGAACAGCTTCTTTTCGTCCAAAATCAGAGGTACACCACTGATTAACATAATAAGCTTCATTTTGATTCGGAGCCATCATTTGTGTTTCATACCATTTTTGAGGAACATAATTAAGCCCCAAATAATAAATACCAGTTGCCATCAAAATTAATGTCACAACAAAATGAATAATTTTTGACTGATGTTTTTTTCTTGCCAAAATATAATTCCTAATTCTAAGCTTTTACAACTTCTAATGTATCATAGTCATTAAGATATGGTAAATGTTCTTCTGTAATCAATTCTCCAGGGAGTAAAATAGAAATTCCAGGAGGACATTCTGCGACTACTTCAGCTGATACTCTACCTATTGCTTCTGATTTAGGAATTCTTTCCTTTTCTGCATAAAATGCATCTCTTAAGCTTATTATAATTTTAGGCTCAAGCATTGGCATATGTTTTCGTTTTTCTAGATAATAGATATCTTGATAATGATTAGCTGCAATTTTTTCTAATGCATCTGCCAAATATTTGAAATCAGAACGTTTATTACCTAAATTACATAAAATCAATACACCAATATCCGAAGCTGATTCTACTTCTATATTAAAATCAATCTCTAAAATAGATTCTAATCTTTTACCTGATAATCCATCAATTCTTATAAATACTTTTGTTACATCAGTTTTGTAACCAAAATCACCTTTTAGCTGATGTAAATTAGGGATAGAATCCAATCTTTTTCTTAAATATTTTGCATTTTCTACAGCCTTATCTAAAAGTTTTTGACCTTTTTTAGACTGTAAATTAGCTCTTGCGGCATCAAGACTTGCTAATAATAATAATGATGGACTTGTTGTATGTAAAAGTTTTAATGCTTTTTCTACAGCTACCTCATCAATTATTGAATCCTTTGAAATATGTAACATAGAGCTTTGGCTCATGCTACCACCGGTTTTGTGCAAAGAATGTACAACTGCATCAGCTCCTAATTTTAAAGCTGTCTCTGGCAAATGTTTATTAAAATTCCATAAACATCCATGAGCTTCATCAACAATTAGAGGAATACCGTGCTTTTTACATACTGAACTTATTGATTTAATATCAGAAACAACTCCTTCATAAGTAGGATTTGTTATCCACACCATAGAAATATCATTATTAGAGCTAAGAATTTCTTCTATTTGATCTGCTGAAATATTACCCCATACAGACCAGTCTTCAATTTTATTAGGACAAATCCATACAGGCTCGGCTCCTGATATCATTAATCCTGTTAAGACAGAACGATGACAATTTCTATTTACAAGAATTTTTTGTCCTTTTTTAGTAAGTGCCATTGCTAGTGCTAAATTCCCAGCAGTGGAACCATTTAAAAGGAAAAATGTTTTTTTAGCACCAAAAGCTTCAGCTGCTAGTTCTTGAGCTTCTTTAATAGGGCCTGTTGCAGGATGCAATGTCCCTAAATTATCAAACTCATCTGTTGTATCTACATTTAGAACTTTATCACCAACTAAATTTCTAAAATCCTTAAAAATAGCTTTTCCTTTTGTATGTCCTGGAATATGAAATTGATATGTCGGATTTTCATAAGCTAGTCTTAAAGCTTCTACTATCGGGGCTTTTATCCCTATTTCAACTTCTTGTTGTGTTGATAATTTTTGTCTTAATTCGTCTGTCACTAATCTTTCCTTCAAAATTTGTACACAAATTACTCATAATATAATACCTAAAAAAAATAAAAATTGCTAAAATATCAATCTTTTGGTTAAGAAATATTAACCATTTGGTCGTTTAATGATTTTTATAAAAAGTGTAGCATATAGTAGGGAGAGGAATATGCAAATTAATGCTGGAATAGATTCAGATAATTTAGCAAAGGTTGTTGAAAAAGTTTCAATACCTAAGCAATCTCGTGCATATAGTTTTTGTGTTAAAGCAGATGCTTTAAGATTTTCTAAAATGTATAGAGAATCTGTTCAAGCTTATTTACAAGCAATTATCTTAGACAGGACAGAAACAAAAGCTTATTTAGGCCTAGCCCTTTCCTACAAATATTTAAAAGAATACAAAAAAGCTATTAACACATTACTCAAATTAATTAAAATTGATGATAGCAATGATAATTATTTTTTTGAATTAGGGATTTGTTATTTATCATCTGGAGAACCTGCAAAAGCTATTGAATATTTGATTAAAGCTATTTTAATCAATAGAGAAAATCTTGAAGCTCAAATCCAGCTTGCTATTGCTCATGAGCTTGTAGATGAAGCGGATTTATCTTTAATGATTTATAATAAACTCATAGAGACTAACCCTGAATTTTTAAAAGCTTATTATAATAAAGCTGCAATGCTTATGGGAATGGGTGATTTTATAGAGGCATCTAAAACGTTTTTCCAATTAATAAAACGAAATCCAGACTATTATAAGGCATATTTAGGTATCGCAATGAGTTTTGATAAACTTGGAAAATATAAAGATGCAATAAGATATTACAAAAAATTCCTAGAGCTTAAACAATTTTCTGAAGATGCTATTTTTGCTAAAAGTAGGATTAATGAACTCAGAGCAAAATATTTCTCTAAAGAAAACTCTTTTACTTTAGTGTAGAATTTCCTGAAAGTTTATTATAATTATCTAAGTAAGTCTGTGCAAGTTTTTCTTTGCCAAGATTTTTATATACATAAGCTAAATTATAATGAAATTCCGGAACATCTGATTTTAACATAATAGCTTTATTTAAATTTGTTTTAGCTTTTTTTATTTCTCCAAGTTTTATATAAGCACAAGCTAAATTATAAAAAATGTAAGGATTTTCTTTATTTAAAGAAGCAGCTTTTTTATAGTTATCTACTGCCATATTAAATTGATTATTTTCTAAATAATTATTAGCAAGATTATAATATGCTTTGTAGAATTTCTTATCAACGCTTAAAGCCTTTTGATACATAAAAATAGCATTATCTTTCTCTCCCTTATCATCTAATATATTTCCCAAAATAAGCCAATCTTTTGCAGAACGATCTTTTTCATCAATTTGCAAAATTAAATCCATAGTCTTTTGGTAATTATTATCACTATAAAAAGCTGTAGCTTGTTTTGACAAATCTTCTGATGCAAAAACCGTTATAGAACATAAAAATAATGCTAATATCAATAAAAGTCTTCTCATACCAAGATTATAAAAAAAAATTTTATTTTTATCAAATTAATGTTTTGTAGAAACATTCTTTTTATACTAGAATTAAATACGGAGGCAAATTAACTATGTCAGAAATATATGGAAATATTCACTCAATAGAAAGCTGTGGAACCGTTGATGGTCCTGGTATTAGATTTGTAGTTTTCACACAGGGCTGTCCACTAAGATGCCAATATTGTCACAACCCTGACACTTGGGATTTTAAAGAAAATAATAAAATGTCTGTAAATGAAATAATAGCGCAATATGAAGGAGTAAAAGAATTCTGTTCTGGTGGAATTACTGTTACTGGAGGAGAGCCTCTCTGTCAAATTGATTTCATCACAGAACTATTTAAAAAAGCAAGAGAAAAAAATATTCATACAGCTCTTGATACATCTGGACTTTTATTTAACAAAAATGATACCACTAAAATAGATGAGTTATTAAAATATACAAGTTTAGTATTATTAGATATTAAACATATAGACGATGATGAACATAAAAAATTAACAGGACATTCTAATAAAAACATTCTAGAATTTGCTAAATATCTATCTGACATAAAAAAACCTATGTGGGTAAGACATGTTGTTGTGCCAAATATTACTTATAAAGAAGAATACTTAACAAAATTAGGAGAATTTCTTGCGACATTAAGTAATATTGCAGCATTAGATGTACTACCTTACCATGATATGGCAATTCCAAAATACGAAAATTTAGGAATTGATTATCCACTAAAAGGGATTCCACCTTTAACAAAAGATCAAGCTATAGATGCTAGAACTACAATTTTGAAAGCTTACAAAGCAAAAAAAATAAATAAATAAATAGATATTTCTATAATTATAATCTAGCAAAAAATTTTTTTTCCAAGCTTTAAGAAAGTATGGATATAGTTTGTAATACAAAATTTCAACCAACTTTTACTTCTAAAAATTTATTTACTCGAGAAATTGATACTATTGCTCGAAGAGTTCATCTGGAATATCCCACACTTTCAAACACTGCACTAAAACGTTTTTCAGTAAAAGATAAAACTAAACAAAATCAACAATTTTTAACATTTATATCCGCATATATAAATAAACTCAGAAATTATTACACTAATTCTAATAGTAAAATAGAACGTATTATAAAAATTATAAAAGGAGTTGAAAAAACAAAAATAGCAAATTGCAATGAACAAGCTATATTAACAGCTATTGCGTTAAAATTAAATGGATATAAAAATATTCAATTATATTCCATACACGCTTATAATAAAGATACTGGAATCATAAAAAATATGGACCATCTAGTTGTCGGAATAAATATTAAAAAGCCTAAAGATTATATAGAAAAACTCCCTTCAGAACCAATTTCTATAGAACATTTAATTTCTCCTAATAACCAATCTATAATAGTAGATAACTGGGCTGGAATAACAGAAGATGCAAATTCCTACTTAACAAAATGCAAGGGGGAAATTAATTTAAATAAAAAGCTAAGTGGTAAAGAAAAAATTATGCTTTTTCCATATGATGATTTAAACATTTCCGATTATCAACTTGATGTATTACATCAATATTTCCACAAACTAAATTTTAAACAAACACCAACAAAAAAAGTCAAAACTATTCCTTTCAATTTCAAATTTGAAAATATAGAAATTCAAGAAATAGATATTCTAAAACAAAGTAAAGGACTAAGTCCAAGAATTAAATTAATAAGCGCTATCCCATCAGAAGAAAAAGAAAATATTATTAGAAAAAAACTAAACAAAATATCAAAATTCGTACAAAAAATTGCTGTTATGTAAAAAATGGAGCTCCTTAAGGAACTCCATTTTCAAGTTTTATTATAACTTCCAACTATTTAAATATTCTTCCTGTTCTGCAGTGAGTGTATCAATCTCAATCCCCATAGATTCTAACTTTAACCTTGCAATATCTACATCAACAGATTCAGGTAATGTATGTAATTTATTTTCTAATTTTCCTTTATTTTTAACAATAAATTCAATTCCTAATGCTTGGTTAGCAAAACTCATATCCATAACAGAAGCCGGATGACCTTCTGCAGCAACCAAATTAACTAATCTGCCTTCTGCTAAAACGTAAACAGATTTTCCATTAGTCAATTTATATTCATCTAAGAATGGTCTAATTCTCTTAATTTCAACAGTATGAGCTTTTAGGTCTGGAACATTTACTTCATGGTCAAAGTGACCTGCATTACATAAAAATGCTCCATCTTTCATTGTCATAATATGTTGTACGTCAACAACATGCTTATCCCCAGTAACAGTCAAGAAAATATCACCTTCTAAAGCTGCTTGAGCTATTGGCATAACTCTATAGCCTTCCATTGCTGCTTCAAGAGCTTTAAGTGGATCAACTTCACATACAATAACATTTGCCCCTAGAGCTTTTGCTCTTAATGCACAGCCTCTTCCGCACCAACCATAACCTGATATTACAACTGTTTTACCTGCAATAAGGATATTTGCAGCTCTCATAATACCATCCATAGCACTTTGACCTGTACCATAACGGTTATCATATAAATGCTTAGTAAGGCTAGTATTTACACCTAGTGCTGGGAATCTTAATTCACCTTGGTTTTCTAGAGCTTGTAATCTTATAATACCTGTTGTAGTTTCTTCTGTAGAGCCTATAACATGAGATGCTAACTCTGGCCTTTCAGCATGTAATGTAGCAACCAAATCACAACCGTCATCAATAATAATATCAGGATTATGATCCAAAGCTGCAATAACATGTGAACGATAAGTTTCAACAGACTCTCCAGCATAGCCTAATACTGGAATATCCCAATATTTTACTAATGCAGCAGCAACATCGTCTTGAGTAGAAAGAGGATTTGAAGCAATTAAAACAGCATCAGCCCCACCATCTTTCATAACTGTACATAAAGCTGCAGTTTCTTTTGTAACATGCACACAAGCTGATAACTTTAGACCAGCAAAAGGTTTTTCTTTTAAAAATCTTTCTCTTATCTTTCTTAAAACAGGCATATCTTTCATAGCCCATTCAATATTATTTTTACCTTGTTCAGCCAAATTAATATCTTTAATATCAGGTTTTATCGCTACAGAATTCATACTAATCCTTTCTATTCCTTTAAATTTGCAACACTTACCGTATACATTTTATCATCAACATGAACAATTGCCCATCTTAGAGGATTAATGTTTAGTTTTGTTAACTCTCCTTCTATATATTCAACAGAAGGAGAATTATTATTTGGTATTTTTACTAATTCAGATACTACTTGCATTTACTCTACCGTTACTGATTTTGCAAGATTTCTTGGCTGATCAACATCTTTTCCTAAGAATTCAGCAATATAATAAGCAATCAACTGCAAAGGGACTATTGATAATGCTGGAGAAAGAATTTCTGAAATTTCAGGAATTCTAATAATATAGTCAAAAAGCTCATTTAATTTTTCATCCTCTGAATCAGTAAGTGCAATCATTCTTGCATTACGCGCTTTAGCTTCTTCAGAATTTGATAAAATTTTATCATATACCTTTCCTGACATTAAAATAGAAAGAACTGGCATTGACTCATCTAACATAGCAATTGGACCATGTTTTAACTCACCAGCAGTGTATCCTGTCGCATTAATATAACTAATTTCTTTAAGTTTTAATGCTCCCTCTAATGCAGTTGGAAAATTAATACCTCTTGCTATAAATATAAAATCCTTTGAGCTTGAAAATGCTTTCGCACATTTTTGAATATCTTCTTTATGAGCAAGCACTTTTTCTATTTTTTGAGGAAGAACAATAAGTTCATGTTTCAAATCTGCTAATTCATTTGCTGGCATAGAATTTTTAACTTCTGCAATATAAATTGCAATCAAATAGAATGAAATTAGCTGAGCCATATAAGATTTTGTAGCAGCAACAGAAACCTCAATACCTGCATTTACCGGAACTAAGCTATCAGCTTCACGTGCCATTGTAGAATCTGGTCTATTAGTAATAATTAGGATATGAGATCCTTTGCATTTAGCTTGTCTTACAGCTGTAATTGTATCAGCAGTTTCTCCTGATTGAGAAACACCAATTACCAATGTATTTTTATCAGTAATTGTTTTTCTATAAATATATTCACTAGAAGGCTCTACATCTACTGCAATTCCACAAAAATCTTCAATAATATATTTACCAACCATAGCCGCATGCAATGATGTACCACAAGCTACAATCTGAATACGATTTAAATCCTTGATTTTATCTTTATCCAATGTAACTTCATTCAATGTTATATTTTCATCAATAGCTCTAAGTTTACCTGATAAAACATTTCTTACTACATCAGGCTGTTCATGAATTTCTTTAAGCATAAAATGCTTATATCCCATTTTACTTAGTGCAACAGGTTCCCAAGGCAAAGTCTCAACTTTTTGCGACAATGGATTATTATCAATATCAATAAGTTTTATAGAATCAGGAGTCAATGTAACGATTTGATTATCATCTAAATACATTGCCTTTTTAGTATATTGAATTAATGCTGGCACATCTGACGCAACAAAATTTTCACCATCACCTAAACCCACTACAAGAGGAGCATTTCTTCTTGTAGCTACAATTGTATTTTTAACATCTTGATGAATGACACAAAGCGCATAAGCTCCTTCAATTTCTTTTGTCGCAAGCCTTACTGCTTCTGTTAAATCATGAGTCTCGCCATATTTTGTAGCAACAAGGTGTGCAACTGTCTCTGTATCTGTTTGAGAACGGAATGTACAACCATTTTTCTCCAACTTCTCTCTTAATTCTTTATAATTTTCAATAATCCCATTATGTACTACTGCCACTTTACCACAATTACAAGAATGAGGATGTGCGTTTTCAATAGTAGGTGCCCCATGAGTAGCCCATCTGATATGTCCGATTCCAATAGTAGATTTAGATATCTCGCTATAATTTTTTTCTACTATGTTTTTTAAATTTTGTAATTTTCCAGCAGCCTTATACAACTGAACTTTATTATCAATATTCAAAGCTATTCCTGAAGAATCATAGCCACGATACTCTAAGTTTGTTAGTCCTTCAAGCAAAATATCTACAGCGCTTTTTTTTCCTATATATCCAACAATTCCGCACATATTAAATCCTCGTATAAAATTAAAACTCCTTTATTAAGGTAATAAGCTACCTCAATTCCATTTATACATATTCTAGCATAAATAATTTTTATATCTTATTAAGATTTTTTAAAGAAATTTCTGATTCTATCAATACCGGCGATACCTGCTGTAAGTAAAGTAACTCCGCCAAAAATTTTAAAATATAAAGCCTTATCAAATTCATTCTTCTTTTGCTCCTTTTTTGCACCTTCATAAATATCAGAATTTATCGCATAAATTCTTTTATCAGCTTCTTTATTTGAAAATAGATTATGCTTAGGCAGCATAGCTGGAGCCTCTGCTACCATTGATTTTGGTCTATTTACTTTAGATTCTGTTGTATAATGAGCTTCTAACATTTTAGAACAATTCTCCATACCTTAATAGTTTATGCAACCGAGCTTTCGGTAAATACATCATACCAGTCTGAGCCGGAATATCTGGGACATTCTTTCTCAGACATTCCTCCATATATTCATTTGCTATGGGAGATGTAAATCGAAAACCCATTTTATAGAAGAACAATGCTGGAGAGGACTCTTTGGCAACTGGCGTAGAAAAAGTCACAATACGCCCTTGAGCTTTAGGATCAAACATGACTTTCTCAGCAAAAGCCTTTATCGCTTCAGAGCCTAAACCGCACCGCTGTTTCGGAGACTGAATATAGTCTATTATATAACAGTTTTTTAAATACCTAACTTCATGTTTTACAGGCACTATTATCTGACCTGAACTAAAAAAGTTAGAATCGACATCTCTTTTTAGATTCACAATTTCTTCTACTGTCTCGACGTAATCATCATCGATAACACCAGGAATTGCAATATTATCACTACGCTTAATTTTTTTTGTACGCAGTATCGCTTTCTCCTTCAGAGGAGGAGTTTTAAAACCTAATATTGGCGGCATACTCATTCCACCTACTGACGCTGTTGGCTTTGCAACTTGAATCTGCGGACGCATAGTGTCCATAGACTGAATATTATTAATCATACCTACCTAACCTATTT